>JBEKRJ010000328.1:0-5864 GCA_049518835.1 Solirubrobacteraceae bacterium | reverse complement strand
ATCGAGGGATGGACCTCGCCGCTCGTGATCCCGGCCCTCATCCTGGCTGTGGTGTTCCTGCCCGGGTTCGTTTTGATCGAGAGCCGGCAGGCGTCGCCGATGCTCGACCTGTCGATCTTCCGCAACCGCCTGTTATCCACCGCCTCCGCGGCGGCGTTCGCCAACGGCCTGTCGCGCTTCGCGCTCATGTTCCTGTTCGTCTTCTACTTCCAGGGCGTGCAGAGCGACTCCCCGATCCTGGCCGGGATCAAGCTCGCTCCACTGGCCCTCGGGATGCTGGTCTCATCGCCCGTGGCCGGGGTCTGGGCCGATCGGCGCGGCTCGCGCACGCTCGCGGTGCTGGGAATGCTCGTGACGGCGGCCGGCCTGGCGCTGATGACGACCCTCGAACGTGACACCAGCTACATGTGGGCGGGCATCTACATGTTCATCGTCGGGATCGGGTCCGGGATGTTCAATTCCCCCAACACGGCGGCGATGATGGGCACCGTCGCTCCGCACCGCCGCGGGATCGCCGCGGGCGCCCGGGTGCTCGTCCAGAACACCGGCGCGGTCATCTCGATCGCGTTCGTGCTGGCCGTCGTCACCTCGGCCGTGCCCAAGGAGGTTCTGTTCAGCGTGTTCTCCGGTCTGGCCAGCCACATATCGACCGAACAGCTGTCGCCGTTCATCTCCAACATGCACACGGCGCTGTGGTGTCTGACCGCCGTCTCGCTGGTGGGAGCGGTCATCTCGGCCGCGCGTCCGAAGGAGATCGGGACGTCCGGAGCGGCCGCGGTCGTGGAGCCGCGGCCCGCGTCCGACGACCAGCGGCGCGAGCCGCAGGCGGCGCTGTCGTGAGCACCACCGCGGAGCGCCCCCTGCGCATCGGCGAGGTCGCGGAGCTGGCCGGCACCACGCCGCGCACGATCCGCTACTACGAGGAGGTCGGGCTCCTGGGCGGAGCGGGGGCCGAGCGTGAGCAGGGCAAGCATCGCTGCTACACGCAGGCCGACGTCGAGCGGATCCGCGAGATCGTGCGCCTCAAGGAGCTGCTCGGCCTGTCGCTCGACCAGCTCTCGAAGCTGCTCGAGGCGGAGGCCGCCCGCGCCGAGCTGCGCCGCGAGTACGAGCACACCGACGACGCCGCGACCCAGCGCCGGATCATGGAGCAGGCGCTGACGCACATCGCGACGCAGCTCGAGCTCGTCCGCAGCCGTCGCAAGGAGCTCGAGCAGCTCGAGGGTGAGCTGCTCGACAAGCGCCGCACGATCCACGAGCGGCTCGCCGAGCCACGGATCTAAGGAGGGGGCGCGCTGGCGCGCGCCTTGCTTGGGCTCGGGCGGCGCCGCCGCAGCGGTGGGCGGTCGGGCCGACGTGCCCAGGCGCGCAAGCGGCGAACCGCCGAGCAGGAGATGAGGCTACGCTGGCGTAACCAACCGCGACGGGGGCGGTAGTTTCGTTCAAAGCGGCCTCGGTCCCCGTCGATCAGCCACGTATCGGCCGCCCACGACGGCTCCGACCGACGAGGCACGGCCGCTCCCGTACCTTCAGATGCCTGCAGACACTCGTCGCCATCCACGCTGGCTGCCCGTCCTCGCCGCCGTCGCCGCGGCGCTCGTCGGGTTCGTCAACGTCGCCTCGGCGCTGACGCCCGAGATCCGCTGGCGCGGGCACCTGCTGCTGCAATTCGAGCCGCTCGAGGCGATGCGCGTGTTCCACGCGTTCGCGCTTCCGGTCGGCGCCGCGCTGGTGATGGTCGCGCCGTACCTGCTCAAGCGCCGGCGCCGGGCATGGGAGGCCGCGATCCTGCTGATGATCTCGCTGGGGCTGCTGGACCTGCTCAAGGGCCTGGACTTCGAGGAGACCGCGATCACCTGGGCGACGGCGGCCGTGCTGGCGACCGGCCGCGACGCGTTCCGCGTCCGCCACGACCCGATCACGCTGCGCTCGGCGATCTGGCGCGTCCCGGCGCTGGCGCTCGGCGGGCTGGCGCTCGCGGCGCTCGCGACCTGGGCGCAGCAAGGCCATCCATCGTGGGCGACGGTCTCGCGTGAGACGATCGACCTGCTTCGCTGGCACGCGGGGCCGCTGCACTTCGAGCGCCACCGCGCGTTTCACCACCAGTTCGCGTGGATCCCGCTCGGCGTCCACATGGTCGAGATCGGGGCGCTGCTGGCGATCGCATACGTGATCTTCCGGCCGCTGGCGGCGCCGCGGTCGATGCCTGGTCCGCGCCAGCGCGCCGCCGCGCTGGACCTGGTCCGCGCCTACGGGAGCGACACGCTGTCGTTCTTCAAGCTGCGCGCCGACAAGCTGTACTTCTTCAGCGAGGACCGGCGCGCGTTCGTCGGCTACCGGATCGAGAACGGCGTGCTGCTGCTGTCGGGCGATCCGGTCGGGCCGCAGGATGCGTTCGGAGCGCTGCTCGCGCAGTTGCGCGCGTTCGCCGATACGTGTGGCCTGAGGCTCGGCGCGGTTGGCGCCAGCGAGCGCCTGTGCGAGCTCTACGAGCAGCTCGGCCTGCGGACGCTGTACCTCGGCGACGAGGCGATCATCGAGCTCGAGCGCTTCTCGCTCGAGGGACGGGCGATCCGCAAGGTCAGGCAATCGGTCAGCCGGCTGAGCAAGGCCGGATACGACGCCGAGCTGCACGACTGCGCCGCGCTCGACGACGCGACGCTCGACGCCGCCGAGGGGGTGCTCGAGCGCGGTCGCCACGGCGCCCCCGAGCGCGGCTTCTCGATGGCGATGGACTCGCTGCGCTCGGCGTACGCCGACCAGACGCTGGTCGTGCTCGCGCGCGATCACGACGGCGCGATCCGCGGCGTGCTGCACTTCGTGCCGTGCTTCGGGCGCGACACGGTCTCGCTGTCGTTCATGCGCCGCGATCCGGACACGCCCAACGGGCTGATGGAGTTCATGGTCGTCCGCGCGGTCGAGCTGCTGCGCGCCCGCGGGCTGACCGAGATGTCGCTGAACTTCGCCACGTTCGCGAAGTGGATGCACAGCCCGGTGAAGCGCTCCGAGCGCGTGCTCGGCAAGCTCGTCACGCTTGGCAACCCGTTCTTTCAGATCGAGAGCCTGTACCGCTTCAACGCCAAGTTCTTTCCCCGCTGGGAGCCGCGCTATCTGGTCTACGAGGGCGCGTTCGGCCTTCCCCGGGTGAGCATCGCGGCGATGTGGGCGGAGGGCCAGCTGCCCAAGCCGGCGCTCCACCGGGCGGCTGCGCCGCCACACAGCGTTAAGAAGGCTTAACACGCTACCCTTGACGTCCTCGCCGACCCCCCGTCGGCGGCCCAGATTTGCGGCGATTTACGGGTGACAACCCGTTCGCCGCGTCGGTACCCTACCGGCGCCCCTCCGACCCACCGTGTGCGCTCAATCGACACCAATGACCGACCGTCGTCCCCCTTCCCGCCGCCGCCTGTGAGCATGTCTGCGACGGCTCCCCGACGTGAAGTGATCCTGCTGCGCTACATCGACGCGGCGCTGGTCGTGATCGCCGCCCCGATCATGCTGCTGATCGGCGTCCCCGCACGCGGGTACTTGATCGCGGGCGCGGCGTGGATCGCGCTGCGCGCCCTCGGCGTCGCCGTCGACCGGCGCGCGGGCACGCTCGACCAGCCTGCAGCGCTCACGCTCCGGCTCAGCTATCTGCTCGGGCGCTTGTTCGCGGTCGCCTTGGTCGTGGTCTTCGTCCGTCGCGGCCTTGGCCGCGACGAGGGGCTGACCGCGCTGATCGTGATCGTGTTCGCGTTCACGATGCAGCTGATCGCCTCGATCCCGACCGTCGGGAGGTCGAAGTGAGCCGCACCCGCAAGATCCTGCTGGGCGGGTTCGGCTTCTACGCGGTCGTCCTGATCCTGCTCGCCGTGATCTACGGCGTCAGCGGCAAGAAGAACAACTCGTTCCAGATCCAGAACGAGTTCAAGTTGATCAACTGGGTCAGCCTCGGCCTGTTCAGCATCAACAAGGCCGTGCTGTACCTGTTCATCGCCACGTTCCTGACCGTCTTCACGATGCTCTACATCGCCCGGCGGATGCAGCAGCGGCCCAACCGCGTGCAGACGTCGGTCGAGGTGATCTTCTCGCTGATGCGCGAAAACATCACGCGCGGCAACATGCCCGACTCGTTGGCCGCCAAGTGGTTCCCGTTCCTCGGGACGCTGTTCTTGTTCATCTGGTACTGCAACCTGATCGGCTACCTCCCGCTGCCGACCAACTCCGAAGAGAAGTTCAACGTGTTCGGGGCGCACATCCCCGCGTTCGCGCTGTACGCGGCGACCGCCAACGTGTCGGTGCCGCTGATCCTCGCGCTGATCGTGTTCATCGCCTTCAACGTCCAGGGGATCCGCACGCAGGGGCCGATCGGCTACATGAAGAGCTTGATCCCGGCCGGCGTGCACGGCCCGATGCTGCTGCTGATCGGCCCGCTCGAGTTCATCTCGACGCTGATGCGGCTGATCTCGCTGACCGTCCGACTGTTCGCGAACATCCTCGCCGGCCACATGATCATCCTGTTCATGGCCGGCGGCCTGGCGGTGATCCTCGGGCTCTCGTTCCTGGGCTGGTTCACGATGCCGTTCGCGATCGCGCTGTACATGTTCGAGCTCGGCCTCGTGGCGACGCTGCAGGCGTTCATCTTTGCGACTCTTTCCGCGATCTACCTCGCGGGGGCGGTCACCCACCACTAATCCAACAAGGAGCTTCGGAAAGTGCACACTGCTTTACCTGTTCTGATCACATGGGCGGCGGCCGCATCCGGACTGACCAAAGGGTTCGGGATCGCCGTCGGCGGCGGTCTCGGCGCGGTTGGCGCCGGCGTCGGCATCGGGATCATCTTCGGCAAGGTGATCGAGGCCGTCACGCGCCAGCCGGAGATGCGCGATGAGATCACCAGCATCCAGTGGCTGGGCTTCGCGTTGACCGAGGCGTGCTTCTTCTACGGGTTGGTCGCCGGCCTGCTGTCCTACGTGCTGACATGAACGCGGTCGCCTCATCCAGCGGCTCGTTCCTGGTCACGCCGAACGTCGGCTTGATGGTCTGGACGCTGATCCTGTTCGCGATCTCGATGTTCGTCCTGGCGAGGCTGGCGTTCCCGCGGATCTCCGAGGCCCTGGATCGCCGCCAGAGGGCGATCGATGATTCGATCGACGCGGCGGAGCGCACGCGCGTTGAGGCAGACCAGCTGCTGGCCGACTACCGCGAGCGGCTGCGCGAAGCGCGCGGGCAAGCCGAGGAGATCGTCCAGCGCGCCCGCCATGCGGCGGAGGTGCACGAGCGCGACGCACGCGCCGAGGCGCAGTCCCGGCGCGAGCAGCTGATGGAGCAGACACGGCGCGACATCGAGGCCGAGACGCGTCGCGCGATCGACCAGATCAGGCGTGAGGTCGCGGACCTGACCGTGCTTGCGACCGAGCGCGTGACGCGCAAGACGCTCACCGGCGCCGACCAGCGGCGGCTGGTCGAGGATGCGCTGCGGGAGCTCGACTTCAGCGCGCTGAGCGGCGGAGCCGGCTAGTGGAGGAGATCGCCGAGGTGTACGCGCGGGCGCTGTTCGAGGTCGCCTCCGAGCGCCATCAGCTCGACGAAGTCCGCGAGCAGCTGGGCCAGTTCGCCGACGCGCTCAACGACGACCGGCAGCTGGCCGTGTTCTTCTTCTCGCCGTACTTCTCGACCGAGGAGAAGAAGGACGGCCTGCGCCGGGCGGTGATCGGCGCCGAGCCGGCGGTCATGAACTTTCTCGAGGCGCTGATCGAGCGCCACCGGATGCCGGCCGTGTTCCGGATCCGCGCCCGCTACGAGGAGCTGTGGGACGAGGAGAACAAGTTGCTGCCGGTGCAGGTGACGAGTGCCGTGGCGCTGGACGAGGCGACCGTCGC
>JBEKRJ010000327.1:0-5867 GCA_049518835.1 Solirubrobacteraceae bacterium | reverse complement strand
GAGTTTCCCCGACCCGGACGAGAACGGCGATATCCAGTTCCCGATCGGAAGCCCCATCCCGCAGACGCCGGCCTTTGAGACTGCCCAGAACGGGCCGTGCAAGCAATACGCGAGCCGCTGACGATGCCGGCCAGCGAGCAACAGCCGGCGCCCGGCATCCCGAAACCCCTCCCGGGAAGCGATACCCGGGCCGAGTCGCCGACCGCCTCGCCGCCTGGGGCGGCCCCTGCCGGGCGCACACGCGTGGCCTGTCTCCTCGCCACCTGTGTGCTTGTGTTGGTGGCGGTCGCGAGCGTCTTGGTGCTCGCCCTCTCGGGGCAACTCCGGACCCGGTGCGGAGCAAGCGCAGCGAGGTGCTGGCGAGGGTGTTGACGATGATGGAGCGCCACTACCGGACGGTTGGCAGCCTCGGCGCTCCCGTGCTCGACTATCAGGTCGGTGAGCTGTGGAGGCGGGGTATCGACGGCAGCGGCACGACGATTGCGTTGATCGAGGCCTGGAACAACCCTGGGATCGCGTCGTTCATAGCGAAGTTCGACCGAAAGTTGGCGCTGCCCGAGGCGCAGATCACGACCATCTTCCCAACGGGCAGGCACCGGCTGCCAGCCAGTTGCCCGCCAGGGATGCTCAGGCTCGGCAATTACGGATCATGCCGCGGATGGGCGGGTGAGGAGGGCATGGACGTCCTGTTCGCTCACCTGCTGGCTCCCTACGCGAAGATCTTGGTCGCGGTCGCGCCGCCGGACAGCGAGATCACCGACGACGCGGCCAGCCAGGCGGCGCCGCCAGAGTTCATGCAGGCGGTCGAGTACCTGAGCGAGCATCACTTGGCCAACGTGATCTCGATCAGCGACGACCAAGCCGAGAGCACCTACGCCCACGGGTCTGAGGAGATCCACGCCCAGGACCCCGGTGAGCTGACGGCCGCCGCGAACGGAATCCCCGTCGTGGTCGCGACCGGCGACTGCGACGCGGCGCAGCACCTGGCCCGCGCCGGCCCGTGCACGCCCGGTTCCATCACGACCCGGCGGGCCACGGGTGTCTGGGATGACTCCCCATGGATCACGGCGGTCGGCGGCAGCGTCCCCGACCTCAGCGCCGCCGGCAGGCGCCTCGGACCCGATCGGGTCTGGAACCTCGCGCCGACCGGGAGCCCGGAAGGCGACGCCGCCGGCTTCTCCGCGATCTACGCCAGGCCGAGCTACAAGAACGGCGTGGCGACCAGCACACGATCGAAATGGCGGTCGGTTCCGGACATCACGATGGACGCCTCGGGCGGAACGTCTGGGTCCGCGCCGCTGTTCGCCGGCGTCCTCGCGCTCGCTACCCAGCTCAACCACGGACAGAACCTCGGCCCGATCAACAACGCGCTCTACGACGTGCTCGGGCCGGCCGGGCTCAAAGACGGGATCGCCGACATCGTGTCAGGTAACGACACGCTGACCATCGACGGCAAGGTGTTCGTGCACGGCTTCACCGCAGCCAGAGGATTCGACGTCGCCAGCGGCTGGGGAACCCTCAGAGCCAATACGTTCGCCCCCGCACTGGCCCGCGCCACCCAGGCAGCTCACCAGAACGCCGCCGTACGTGCCCAAGCCGCAGGCGCGCTGACCAAGCTCGAGCACCGCGAGCAGCTCAGCAACCCCTCGGTCGCCCATGGTGACACCACATCGCTGACCGCACAGGGATTCCTGCCCCGGCACCCGGTCAAGCTGTACATCGATGGCCGCACGATCGCGACCCTGCCCGCCAGCGCGCACGGATCGGTCACGTACCAGATCAAACCCTCACCCCTCAGGCTTCCGCCGGGCCGGCACGTGGTCGAACTGGTCAGCATGCTGATCACGACGACGGACGCGTTCGACTCTCGATGATCAGCTTCGCACACTCGTCGATACTGCTCACGCGGCCAAAGCAGAAGCCACGGCGGCCTGCCCGCCTCCTCGGGCCGAACGAGGACGGCAGCCAACCGCTTCCCAACAGACGCGGACGTGAAGCCAGATGCGTCCGCCCGGCCTGTCGACGGAGTGCTGCTCGCAATAGGGCGGGACGTGAGGGCGACTCGAGCGTTCCCGGACGACCGGACCACCCGACATCGGCAGACCGTTCCATCGCCAATAAAGCGCTCGCGTTGCCCGGACGCCACGTAGCCGCTCGACGGCCAAGAGCGGCTACACGAGCCCGGCCTGCCGCCCTCCGCCCGCTGTCGCTTGGGGCCACGACCGTCGGCGACGGCTCCGGCGGTCGTGGTGGCGGCGCAGACCTCGTGCGAGCCGTCGGGCCACGCCATCAGCAAGCGGTTCTGGCCAGGAAGCAGAAGTCCTCGGGGTGCCGATCCGGCTTCCGCTGAGGAACGGAAGGAGCAGTCATTCGGCAGCCATCGGTCGCTGCTGCTCGCGAATCGCGAAGCGGAACCGAGAGCCGGGGATCAGGCGCCGTTCATGCTGCCTGGACGGCCGTCGCGGGGAGCAGATCGAGGTGCGGGTCGAATGCGTCGGGCGGGTCGATGAGACCGTCGGTGGCGTACTCGCCGAACCGTTTGATCCGCTCGCGGATGTACGGCGAGAGCGCGGCGATGGCCGCTGGGGTCATCTCCCGGCCCTCGGCGGCGAGCTGGCGCAGGACGGCGGTCATGTCGAGGGCGGTGTGGAAGATCACGCAGTTGGCGAGCAGTGTGTTGAACTTGATGATCTTCTCCTGCTCGGCGGGGTCGTTGCGCTCGATCGTGTCGTGCCCGAACCGCAGCCACGCGGAGAACTCGTTGTAGGACTCGACCTTGTTCGTCGCCGCTGTGATCTCCTCACGCAGCTCCGGCTCGGAGATGTACCGCAGCAGCGTGATCGTGCGGATCACGCGGCCGAGCTCCCGGAACGCCTTGTAGATGTTGTTCTTCCGAGACTCGGTCCCCAACCGGCGCAGCAGCAGCGTCGAGGACAACCGACCGGCGCGGATCGAGAGGACGACCTGCATCAGGTCGACCCAGTGCGTCTCGATCAGCTGCCAGTTGATCGCGTTCTCGCCGGGGGCGCCGAACAGCTGGTCGATGTGCGCATAGCTGACGTCCGCCGCGTGGCGGTAGAACGTGAGGTCCTTCCAGTTCCGGATCCGGGTCAGCAGCTGGAACCCGAACAGGTGCGCGAGCGCGTGCACGGGGTAGCTCTGACCTTGGGTGTCGGCGTGGATCGTGTCCGGCTCCGCATCAGACGACTGTTGGAGGAGCCCTTCGATGATGTAGACGGCTTCCCACACGCCGCACGGGAGGAAATGGCTGAACAGCGCGATGTAGTTGTCGGCGATGTGGTGGTACGCGATCCCGCCGTACCCGCCGTAGCGGATGTGCGATTCCGCGAGGAGGTTGTCGATCAGCGTGTCGACCTGCGTCCCATCCGCCGCCACGCTGGTGCCGTCACCCCACGCCTTGACCAAGTCGAGCAGCAGATAGGCGTTGACGACGTCCGCGCTGGCGAGGTTCAGCTTCCCGGTCGTGAAGTGCCGCGCGGCCGTCGAGCCGAGCTCGTGCGCGGACACACCACGGATATGCCGGGCCGCTTGCGCCGGGCCGAGATTGCAGCCGTAGGTGAACGTCGTCAGCACGTAGCGCAGCAGCGGCCCGGCGAGCTTCGGATCAGACCCGGACGCGGGCCCGAACCGCCGCCATCACTCAACCCAGTACGCCGTCCTCGCAAGGATCTCCAACAGCGTCCGCTCCGGCATCCGCTCCTTCAGCGCTTCCTCCAGGGCCAGCACCCCGTCCGCCGGCTTGCCCGCGCGATGGCGCTTGAGCGACGGCCTCCCGGTCTCCGGGTCGATCACGAGATCAGTATTCTCCGGATACTTCGCATCGACGACAGCGGCCTGATCGGCGAGTCTGGTCCGGAGCTGCTCGGTGAACGCTCCGGCGGTGCTCGGCAGTCCGGTCTCGGCGCAGAACCCGTCAAGCAGCCCTCGCAGTCCTCCCACGGGAGGAGCTGCTCGGCCCAGTTCGCGTACGCCTGCGACCCGCGGACGGCGATATCCCCAGTCCTCAATTCGCTCGCGAGATAGGTGAACATGCACGCCTCGAAGTGGCGACGGTGGAACTGTCCAGGATGGCCACGATCGACGACGGTCCGTTGCCACTGCTCTGAGGCGAACGTCAGATCAACCCGGACACCGTCGACATGGTCGGAGATGAAGTCGCGGGTCAGGTGCGCGTGCGCGCGAGCGTGCTCGACAGCGTCAAGGATGCTGCGGGCAGCGCTCGTGGCCTCAAGCTCGACCACCGTCGTGAACGCGAACATCGTCGCCCGATCCCGCCGGTGGTGCCTTTCGACCAACGGCATGTAGTTGTTCGCGTGATGCGCCGAGAGCGCCTCGATCTCCGCCAGCTGCGCGTCGAACCCGCCCGCGTCCTCAACGATCCGGCGAGCCCGCCGCAGCGCCGCGGCCGCGTCGGCCGTCTCGTTGCTCCGCGGATCCAAACAGCCGAGCACGCTGCGGTAGCTGATGATCAGCCGCTCGCTGATCTCCGCCTCCTGCTCGCGGAGCTCGGCAAGCTTAGCCTTGGCGAGCTTCGTGATCGACGCCATCCGCTTGCAGAACATCTCCGCCAGATCATCTCGCGCGCGTGTGTGCGCGAGATGGACCATGCACGCCAACAGGGCCGTCCGTTTCAGCGGCGCGATGTCGCGCATCACCGCGGCGTCGGCGGTCATCGCCTCCCCGGCGAAGTCGGCGATCTTCGACTCCGCGATCCCCTCCAGCCACGCCCCGGTGTCACCCAAGGAGTCGACCCACCGAAGATGCTCGACCTCTCCCGAAACCCCGACCACGACGCCTTCCCCGCGGGCTGCTTGAGCCGGTTGAACGGGGTCTTCACGGCCGGACCGACCAAGTCCAGCAGACTCTCAAGGCCCACGCGGTCGGGCAGCGCGATCCGACCGGCGACACGTTCGAAGATGCCCGTGTTCACCTCGCGACGAACCCTCGACGCGAGCTCGTCAACCGTCGAGAACGCCGGCAGCTCCAACGACGCCTTCACGAGCATCTCCAGCGCAACATTGATCAGATCCGGCGGGGTCGTTCTTGACCTCCGCCGCCGATCGGACCGCAGCCTCAGCGACCGCCCGCGCCCGCCGCGGATCATGCCTGACGCCGAGGCGCCCGCGGACCAGCTGCCGCTGCGCCTTCACGTTTCGAGGCTCGCACCACGCTGCGGTGCCCTGCGACAAATCAAGCCCACGACGGACGTGCTCAACGACCGCCACGGGCACCTCCCTCCGCCGCGGGAAGTACCCGAGCTGCCCGAAGCACACCAGCGATAGCACCAGCGAGAACACGTGCTCATCAGAACGGGTGCGCTCCCGAGCCCACGCCACGTCATCCTTGGAGGGGCTCAACGACGCGAGCTCGCGCGCCGTCACCAGACGCCGGAACCGCGGGTACGCCGTCCGCTCGATCGACGCCATCCGCAAGCCCCCGGAAGGTCAGATCTTCGGATCCGAGCGCAACAGATGCTCGACCCCGAGCTCGAGATCGCTCTTGGAGAGCTGCCGCTCGATCGTCCCTTCGCCGAGCTCGTCACCGAGCTCAAGGATCCGGGCCAGCTCGACCCGAAGCTCACCCGAAACGCCCTGCAGCCGGGCGACCTCGCGCTGCTGAGCGTTGGTCAGCCGCTCAGCACTCCAGCGCTCCAGTTGCCGGTCGTACACGTCACACCACTCAACGCCCTCGCCGTTGACCCGCTTCGTGTGAGCGATCGTCGCGTCATCAAGCACGAACGGCTTCGGCCGCGCCCTCAGCAACAACGCGTAATGCTCCCGCGCGTCGCTCAGCCCCCCGTCGATCAACGACGCGATCGTCGCCAAACACACTGATCGGCTGCCAGT
>JBEKRJ010000326.1:0-5872 GCA_049518835.1 Solirubrobacteraceae bacterium | reverse complement strand
GGCCGACGAGGCTGCGGGCGCCGCGAGCGCCGCGACCGCGACCGCCGGCGCTGACGGCACTGCCGGCGACGGCGACGCGCCTGCGGGCGGCGTGGCCGCTGGCGGTGAGGCGGTCGACGCCCGCGACGCGGGCGGCGTGGCCGCTGGCGGTGAAGCGATCGACGCCGGCGACGCGGCTGCGGCGCGCGCGGCTGCTGTCGGTGAGGCGATCGACGCCGACGGTGCGGCCGCGGCGCGCGCGGCTGCTGCTGGTGAGGCGATCGACGCTAGCGCCGCTGATGACGAGGACCTGATTGCGGGCATCGGCACCGGCGAGGCGAGCGCCACCGACGGCGCCGCGTCGACGGCGATCGCTGCGCCCCCCTCCACGGTTGCCGATGAAGACCCGCCGCCGGCGCCGCCCGCGCGTGCGGAGCTCACGCTCGACGAGCGCCGGTTGCTGACCGATCTGTTCGCGATCGTCGGCGAGCACGCCCAGCGCTCAGCGGTGTCGATCGACCGCGATCGCGTCGAGGAGGCGTTCGAGTACGCGTGCGCCCACCACGCCGACCAGGTCCGCAAGTCGGGCGAGGACTTCATCACCCACCCGGTCAGCGTCGCGAAGATCTGCGCCGGCATGCGCCTCGACACCGAGACGCTGTGCGCAGCGCTGCTGCACGACACCGTCGAGGACACGAGCGCGTCGCTGGACGAGGTCAAGGACGCGTTCGGCGAGGAGATCGCCGGCCTCGTCGACGGCGTCACCAAGCTGACCGGGCTGACCTTCCAGTCCCGCGACGAGGCGCAGGCCGAGAACTATCGCAAGATGATGGTCGCGATGGCCTCGGACATCCGGGTCATCCTGATCAAGCTCGCCGACCGCTTGCACAACATGCGCACGATCGGCGCGATGCCCAAGCAGAAGCAGATCGAGAAGGCCCGCGAGACACTCGACATCTACGCGCCGATCGCCCACCGGCTTGGAATCCACGCGATCAAGTGGGAGCTCGAGGACCTTGCCTTCCAGACGCTGCATCCGCGCAAGTACAACGAGATCAAGGGGCTTGTCGCCCAGCAGCGAGCGGAGCGCGAGCGCTACGTCACTGAGGCCGGCGCGTATCTAGCCAAGGAGCTCGACGAGCTCGGGATCGACGCCGAGATCTCCGGCCGAGCCAAGCACTTCTACTCGATCTACTCGAAGATGACCAAGAAGGGCCGCGAGTTCAACGAGATCTACGACCTCACCGCGATGCGCGTGATCGTCGGCTCGGTCAAGGACTGCTACGGCGGGGTCGGGGTGATCCACTCGTTGTGGAAGCCGCTGCCGGGGCGCTTCAAGGACTTCATCGCGATGCCCAAGTTCAACATGTACCAGTCGCTGCACACGACCGTGATCGGCCCTGAGGGGCGGCCGCTGGAGATCCAGATCCGCACCGGCGAGATGCACGACCTGGCCGAGTTCGGGATCGCGGCGCACTGGATGTACAAGGAGGACGGAAAGCCGGTCGCGGTGCTCGGCACGCCGGGCGTGCGCGGCTCTGAGAGCAAGCTCAAGTGGTTGCGATCGCTGCTGGACTGGCAGCAGGACCTCAAGGACCCGCGCGAGTTCATGGAGACGCTGAAGGTCGACCTGTTCGAGGACGAGGTGTTCGTGTTCACGCCGAAGGGCGAGGTCAAGTCGCTCGCCGCCGGCGCCACCCCGCTCGACTTCGCCTACGAGATCCACACCGACGTCGGCCACCGCTGCGTCGGCGCGAAGGTCAACGGCAAGATCGTGCCGCTCTCGTATCAGTTGCGCTCCGGCGACATCGTCGAGGTGCTGACCTCCAAGCGCGAACGCGGTCCGTCGCGCGACTGGCTGGCGCTCGTGCGCACGACGCGCGCGCGCAACAAGATCAAGGCGTGGTTCAAGGCCGAGTCGCGCAAGGACACCGAGCACTCCGGCCGCGAGCTGCTCCAGGACCACCTCAAGAAGGCGGGCTTGCCGTCGCAGAAGCTCGTCGGCTCGCCGCTGCTGGCCGACGTGATCCGCGAGATGGGCTTCCGCAAGGGCGAGGACTTCTACATCGCGCTCGGCGGCGCGAAGGTGTCACCGAAGGTCGTCGTCAACAAGGTGATGCAGCGCCTCAAGCAGGGCGAGACGGCCGAGTCCGAGCCGACCGCCACCGACGACCTGCTGCGCCAGGGTCGCCGGCGCTCGCGCCCGACGACCTCCTCCTCGCGCTACGGGATCTCGGTCGACGGGGTCGACGACGTGATGCTGCGCCTAGCCAAATGCTGTCGCCCCGTGCCCGGCGATCCGATCGTCGGGTACATCTCACTCGGCCGCGGGATCACGATCCACCGCGACGACTGCCCCAACGTGGTGGTGCTCAAGAAGGATCCCGAGCGCTTCACGCATGTGATGTGGGACGGCGACGCGGAAACGTCGTTCCGGGTGGAGATCGAGGTCGACGGCTGGGACCGCCACCGCCTGCTCGAGGACATGTCCAGAACGTTCGCCGAGGCGGGCATCAACATCCTCGAGGCCCGCTGCACGGTCAACCACCCGATGGTCAAGAACCGGTTCGTGGTCGAGGTCGGCGACACGCGCACGCTCGACCAGGCGATCACTCGCCTGCGCAACATCGACGCTGTGTTCGACGCCTACCGGGTAACCCCCGGCGCGGGTTAGACGCACAACGAGGCGTCACCGGTCCAGTCCTTCTCGCTCGGGTCCGATCGGGCTCGTGATCCCGGTGGCGGGGGCCCGTCGCGGTCCGGCAACCCGTTCGCCTCCCCAGCGTGGCGGCACTCGGCTCGCGTCCTGCCAACGGCTCGTCGGCGGCTGCGCGACCGCCCCCGCCACCGCCCCGGCCGACATCGGCCCGGTCGCCACCGCCGCCACCGACACCCGCTGGACGCAGGTCACCGGCGCCTTCGTGATCAGGATCGCTTCGCCGGTGGCTAGCGTCTTGATCTCGTTGGGGTGCACGATGAACCGCTCGACCTGGCGCCTGGTCGTCCTGCTCGTCCCCGGACCCCAGCGGTGCTCGTGGTAGCTGCGTTCCCAAACGTCCTCGGTGCCCGCGACCTGGGCGATCATCTGCGCCGAGGCCGGCACGTCCTGGCGGTGCGCGAGCTTCACCGCTGTGTTGCCGAGCACGAGGTCGCGCAGCCCGGCTCCGGCGCGCTCGAGGTCGGCCAGTTCCTGGGTCACGAGCACGACGCTGAGCCGCGACTCCCGCGCTCGCGCGAACAGCGCCGCGACGTGGTCGCCTCCCAGTGCCGAGAACTCGTCGATCGCGACGATCGCCAGCTGCCGTGAACCGCCGCCAGGCGCCTCGTGGAGCCGGCGCCCAGCGGCGGCGACCAGATCCTGGATCACGAGCGCGCCGATCTGGGCCGACAGCTTGCCGTACGTGCTCGCGTTGAGGCTGAACAGCACGACCTCGCGGCCGCCCAGCGCGCGGGGCAGGTCGATCGCTTCCGGGCCGCTCGCCGGCGGCATCAGGAAGCGGCCGGTGTGCGACTCGCTGAGGACCGCCAGGCGCGTGCCAAAGCCGCGGATCCCGCTGATCTGGTCTGGCGTCAGGCTTGTCACATAATCGGTCACGCGCTCGGCCAGCGGCCGCGGCAGCTTGCGCAGCCGGCCCGCCAAGCGCTGCGGGTCCATCAGCGCCACGACCTCGTCGAACGTCGGCTCGTCGCCGGCGTGCACGTGCTCGAGGATCTGCAGCACGGTCTGCAGGTAGCGCTCGGCGGCGCGCTGGTAGTGGGGCTCGGTGAACCGCTCGGTCCCGATCAGCTTGTCCTTGAGCTCGGTGGGGTTGCCGTGGCGCAGCGGGTTCCAGTGCGAAGGGCCATCCGGCGTCCACAACCGAACCGGTCGCCCGGCGCCGGCGGCCGCCAGCGCCAGCTCGCGCCCGAACGCCGGAGAGCCCTTGAGGTCGATCGCGATCACGGGACGGCCGCGGCGGATGTGGTCGGCGAGGATCGTCACGAGCGTCGTCGTCTTGCCGGCGCCGCTGGCGCCGACGATCAGCGCGTGCGCCGAGAGCTGGTCGTCGGTCAGCACGACCGCGCGGCCGCGCGGGTCGCGCCCGAGCGCAACCGCCGCGGCGCCGCGGCCGGTCGGCGCGCCGAGCGCAGCGGACCGCGCCCGCCGGGCTCGGCGCCGGCGTGCCTCGCCAAGCGTGGTCAAGGCGATCGCGGCGGCGATCAGCGTTGCGGCCGCCCACGCGGGCGGCGCCAGCATCAAGGCGGCGAACACCGGCACGAGCCAGTACGGGGGCCGGCGCGGGTCGGGTGCTCCTGTCATCTCGCCGCGGCCTCACCGCCTGCGTCACGGGACCCCCGCGCCCCGCGCTCGGCGCCACCGCGACCGCCGGCGGCACGCCTGGCCGCGCCCCCCGGCCCGCTCCGCTCGCCGTCGCCGCGGCTGGCGGCGCGATCGACGCCGCCCGCGGCGCCACGCCCCGGCCGCCGACGCTCGACGCGCTGCACGTGGATCAGATCGGAGATCCCGAGCTTGCGCGCCGTCGCCTGGATCGCACGGCCGATCGCGGCGCTCTCGACGAGGTAGACGACCGCCCCGATCCGCGGGTCGGCGGCGTAGCCCGACAGAATCCGCTCGCGCCGGCTGCGCGACTTGGCGCTCAGCTCGAGCTCGAACGCGACGCGCCTGCCGTCGGCGCCGATCAGCAGCACATCGGGATAGTGCAGGCGGTCGGCACCGCGAGGGCCAACGCCACCGAGCCGCACCGCGAACGGCGCGGCGCGACCATCCTCGCTGCGGTCGTGGGATCGCATTCGCCGCTCGGACACGACGTCGCGCGGCCGACCCCACAGCCCGTCGCGCGCCGCCAGCCAGATCCATGCCGCGCCGACGTCGTGCTCGAAGCCGCCGTAATCGAGGCGCGTCGGCGGCAGCGTGCTGCCGAGCGCCGCCAGGCCTCTGGCCATGATCCGGTAGCAATCGTCGCGCCCGTCAGGCGAACGGTCGCACGCGAGGAAGTCAGCACCGGCGAGCGCGCGCAGCCGGGCGGCGGCGGCGCCGGGCCCGACCCCGAGCAGCGCCTGCAAGTGCGGTCGCTGCACGATTCGGTGCTCGGCGACGAACTCAAGCGCGATCAGGTCGCGATCGGTGAGCCGGACGCCGGTCCGGCGTCGCGCCGGAGTCTCATCCCGCTCACGCTCCACACTGCAAGGAGCCCACCGCGCCCGTCATTTCACCCCCCGACCCTACGCGACGACTGCCAGCGCCCCCGCCGCCACCTCGAACCGCGCCTGGTCGACCTCGCCGATGTAGTCGCCGTCGACCTGCAGCGGCAGCGGGCGGCCGTCGAGCGAGCGCACGTCGAGCGCGTGGACGCCGGCGAACGGCTGCACCTGCCGGTGCCCGTCGACGTGGGCGTGCGACGACAGCGCCCGCCAGATCACGCTCGGGATGTCGACCGGGCTCGAGCGCCGCAGCACGACGGCCGCGAGGTCGCCGCTGTCGAGCCCCGCGCCCTGCGCCATCTCGATCGGGCGGTCGCCGAAGAACGTGTACGGCGCCGCGTTCTGGACGATCGCCGTCACGCCCTCCAGCCGCTGGTCGCCGATCGCCGCCTCGAACCGCGGCGGGCGCAGCAGGTAGCGCCGGCTGAAGGTCTTCATCCCGGTCCACGTGTAGTACCACTCGCCGGCGCGCGCCTTCAGTCGCGGATGCGCGTCTACGTGCTCGACCACGCTCGCGTCGAGCCCCACGCCCGCCGAGAACAAGAACCGCCGGCCGTTGACGAGCCCGACGTCGACGCGCCGGGGGCGCCAGTCGTCGGCCAGCGCGAGCAGGTGCTCGGTCGCGTCGACGACGTCGGTCGGGAGTCCCAGCATCCGGCAGTACACGTTCGTGCGCCCGCCCGGCAGGCAG
>JBEKRJ010000325.1:0-5872 GCA_049518835.1 Solirubrobacteraceae bacterium | reverse complement strand
ACTCCGCACAGCCCTTCGGCGGCGCAGCCGCGTGTCGGATCCCCCTGCCAAGTGATTGCTAGCGAGCCGCTGAGCGTGAGGTTCACGCTCTTCGGCAGGTTCAGTGTCCGGGCAGACGCAGCCGGGCTCGCGCCGACCGCCGTCGCCGCCACGCCGCCCGCCATCACCGCCGCTAGCGCGACCGCCCAGCGGGCCATCCTTGACCCGATCACGGCCCGGATGGTACTCGTGATCGACGCCGACCGTCGGACGAGCCCGCAGCGAGCTGATCTCCAGCACCGAGTAGGCCGCATTTACTCTACTGGCAGGATCTTGTTGGCACTTGCCGGTTGTGTCGTCTTACACGGTTACGTGCGAGCGCGACGAGTAGCCTCGACCGGGACGGGAACCCCCGTGAACACGGGGGTTCTGTCCCAGACGATCGTTAGGCCATAGAGAACGAGTTCGCCCGCTCAGCTAGTATCTCCAGCATCCGGTTGCCCAGGACCGCGGCCGAGGCGGGGTTCTGGCCGGTGACCAGGTTGCGGTCCTCGACCATGTACGGCTCCCAGATTGGGCCTCTGCTGAATTGAACGCCGACCTTCTCCTTCAGATCGGTTTCCAGCAGCCAGGGCGCCCTGGGCGCCACCCCTACGGCCTCCTCTTCCTCGTTGGTGAAGCCGGTGACCCTGTAGCCCTTGAACGGCGAGATGCCATGAATCCTGGTGGCAAGCATCGCGGCGGGGCCATGGCAGACGATGAACAACGGGTTGCCCGAGGCCAGTTGCGCGGTGAGCAATCGGCCGCAATCAGCGTCCCATGCGAGGTCCGACATGGGGCCGTGGCCGCCCGGCAGGTACACCGCGTCGTAGTCTTCGAGACGCACGTCCGATAGCTGTAGCGGCCGACGCATCGCCTCCGCGGAACGGATGATGGCCTCGAGTTCGAGCGCACCGTCGATGCCGCCCACCATCTCGGGGCGCAGGCTCATCATGTCGACGTTCGGCGTCACGCCATTGGGCGTCGCGACGACGACTTCGTGACCTGCATCCGTGATGATCTTGTAGGGGTTCGCGAATTCCTCGGCCCAGTAGCCCGTCGCGTACCTCGTGCCGTCCTTCAACACCCAGTAGGTGGCACCGGTGACGATGAAAAGCACCTTCGCCGTGGTGATCTCGGTCGCGGGGTTACTGCTCACTTCGATACTGGTCACTTTTACCTCCGGGGGTTGTTTGGTCTGTGATAGTCGCGCCTCGGGCGATCGGTCGCGCCCGTGTATGCCCGGGTCACCGGTTGCTCAGGAAACCTTCCGATCAGTGCGGCCCTCACCGTTGAGGCCTAGCGCTCCTACGTAGAATCCGAGTCGAGTTTCCGAATCTCCAGGCTCCTGCAGCCCTTGCTCCAGCAGCGCTTTGATTCTTTCCTGCGCCGCCGGTCGCTTGACGGAGGCGATGAAGGCGTCCCAGCCCGCTCTGATTTCGACGTCAGGCGGCAGGCTGGCTTCGTTCACGAGGCGCTTGGTGTTGGCGATCGCCCACTTGTCGAACGAGGCGATCCGGGTGGCGAGTGCGTCGACGAAGTTGTCCAGCTCGCCATCCGGTAGTGCACGGTTCACGTAGCCGAGGAACTCGGCATCGGCGCCTCTGATGTCGTCTGCGCTGAGGAGCACCTCGAGGGCGCGTCCCCGTCCCATGAGCCGCGGCAATCGCGCCATGGGCCCGCCACCAGCGACGACCCCCGCGCCAACTTCCCACTGCGAGAAGAGGGCTTTCTCCCGACTCGCGAAGCTCATGTCGCAGGCGAGCGCGAGTTCACTGCCGTTTCCGGTCGCCCGTCCCCGGATCAGCGCGATCGAAACGAACGGGGCGCGCGTCAGGCGCACCAGGACGTCGGGCCATGCCTCGAGGCCGGTCGGGCCCTGCGGGATGCTGGTCAGATCCTCGAACTTCGCGAGGAAGTCGGAGTGATTCAGGAAGAAGCCGTCGACGGCACTTTCGAAGACCACCACCTTCACTCGGTCGTCGTTCTCGAGCGCCGCGACAATCTCTCGGATCTGCCAAACGAATTCGGGACGCATGAGGTTTAGCGGCGGGTTGTTGAGTACGACTCGACAGTGCGACGGAGTAATGCGATCGAGCCTGACTTGCGCGGCCTTCGTTGCTGAGGACATAACGCTCCTGCCCGAGGCGTAGGAGATGACGATGCGAGCGGGATGTTGCCCCGGGCGCGTCTGTTTCGCGCCCGGGAACGCCCGGGTCAGGTCCCTGGTCTGCCGTCCACCGTTGTGTCGATCCCGGGAAAAGGGAGACGAGGCCACGGTGGTCACGGTCCCAGGGGGATCGTCATCGTCCGCGGTTCCGGGGACGCTCAGCAACGACGGCCAACAGGTCAACGAGCAGCGATCCGGGCGAGCGGCGTGATCGGTGGTCAAACCCAGGGGCACGGACCAGGGACTTCACGGGCGCGAGGGACGCCGGGAAGCAACACGCTGGCGAGGTCCAGTATCAACCAGTGGAGGTGACGATGAGCATCGCCCGGCCAAGCGGTGGACGGATGCCCGCAGGGTCCGGGGGCGTCGATCGGGGGACGCGAGTGGAGCTTCCTCGAAGGCTCAGCGAGATCCACGGCGAGAACCCGATGATCCTCACGCTCGCGCGCGGGAACTACTACCCCCAAGAAGCACCAGCAGCTCGCCGGTAACCACCCCGAGCTCGCGGTGGCCTACACGAACATTGCCACGCCGCACGCTCGACGCGATGCCCGTGCCAGATCCGCCACTGCCGATCACTGATCGATCTCACGAATAGGAGGAACCATGACCACCGCAACAACAGCCGCTCCCACTCACCGCGAGCCTGATCTTCTCGGACAGACCGTTGTCGTGATTGGCGGCAGCTCGGGGATCGGGCTAGAGACAGCCAGACGCGCGCGCGCCGAAGGCGCCAACGTGATCCTCAGCCGGCCTCCACCCCGACGGCGCCCTGCAGCGTGCGGCGGTCGAGCTCGACGCGCTCAGCACTGCCGCGTTCGACGCCAACGATCCGGCGGCGCTTGAGCGATTCTTCGCGGGCATGCCGAGAGGAACTGACCATGTCATGGTCACGGCGGGCGGTCCGCACTACGGACGTCTGCTCGAGACGAAGTCCGAAGAGCTGCGCCGCGCCCTCAGCGACCACCTACTACTTGCCGTCGAAACCGCCCGCAACGCTGCCGGCAGGGTCAGGCCGGGCGGGACGCTGCTGTTCATGACCCCCGAAGCCGGCCACCCGAGCGTCGGCACCGGGAGTGAGTCGACGGTAGCCGCCGCATTTCCCGCGCTGGTAGCCAACCTGGCCCTGGAGATCGCGCCGGTTCGCGTCAACCTAATCCTAATCGCCGCCGGATTCATCGACACGCCGCTGTCGGGTCCCCAACGATCCCACGGGTCCGGGCCTGCATCCGTAGACGCAGGCCCGGACAGCGACGCGTTCCGCATCACTGTGACCAGGCAGGCCCGGGGAGGGCCTTCCCGAACCTCGGTTGACCCGGGTCAGTCCTGCGCGGAGGCTCGTGGGGCGCTGGGAACACTCCGCAATGAACCTGCAGCATGATTGTCAGCAGCAATCGGCCGAAGCGCCGGCGTCGTGGCCGCTGAAGCGCCAACTACGCCATGTCAGATGGGCAGCCCATGGGAAAGGAGATTCGACATGCCAAGTCAGGCGATGCAGGAATTGATCGACGCCCTCAGAGATCAGCAGAAGGCCGCTGCCAGCCAGGCCTCGCAGACGCTGGAACAGCGCCGCGTCGCCTTCGCCCCCGGGGGACGCCTTCATCCGGTACCTGACGACGTACTGGTGAGCGAGGTGGCGGCCGGCGGGGTGCCAGCGCACTGGCTCACCGCCCCGGGCGCGGACGCCGGCCGGGTGCTGCTGTTCCTGCACGGCGGGGGTTACGAGCTGGGGTCGCTTCGCAGCGACGGCGAGCTGGCGGCCCGGCTGGGACGGGCCGGCGGGATGCGGGTGCTGTTCGTGGAATATCGCCTGGCGCCCGAGCATCCCTTCCCCGCTGCGATCGACGACGTACTGGCCGCATGGCGCTGGCTGCGCGTCGACGCGGACCTGAGCGCAACATCAATCGCGGTCGCCGGCGGCTCGGCCGGCGGAGGGCTCGCCGTCGCCCTGCTGGTGGCCACGCGTGACGCCGGGGAGGCATTGCCCGCGGCCGCTGTGCTGATGTCCCCGACGATAGATCTGACCAGCTCGGGGGCCTCGATGACCGAGCGCGCCGATCAGGATCCGATCTCTACCCCCGCGATGCTCGGTCAGTACGCCTCCGAATACCTGGCCGGCGCTGACCCGAAGACGCCTCTAGCGTCGCCGCTGTTCGCCTCGCTGTCCGGGCTGCCGCCGCTGCTTGTGCAGGTAGGCACGGCCGACCTCCTGCTCAGCGATTCCGAACGTCTGGCCAAAGCTGCAACCGAAGCCGGGGTCGACGCAACCGAAGCCGGGGTCGACGTCACCCTGGAGATCGGTGAGGGCCTGCCACACGTCTACCAACTCATGCTCGGCACCCCCGAGGCAGCCGAGGCCACCGAGCAGATCGGGACGTTCCTGCGGACCCGGATTCGCTAACCAGGCAGCCCACAGCCGAGACCGATGCAGAGTGGCATGCCAACCTCCATGAGGTGGGATGGCCCGTGGTGTGCTGGCCGGGGTCAACCGTGGGCGAGGCGAACCCGGGGGTCACCGGGGTATGCACGGGCGCGACTGGTAACGCGAGGCGCAACGATTCTTTGAACGGCAAGCGATGGAGGTCAATTATGAGCAGCACTGACGTGAGGAGCGACGATGCGGGCGAGCTCGCCGGCACGAGGAGCGTTGACGCCAACCTGGAGGTGATCGTCATCCCGGTTTCGAACGTCGACCGGGCTAAGGATTTCTACGGAAGCCTCGGCTGGAGGCTCGACGCCGACCGCAGCCTTGGCGACGGCTTCCGTCTGGTGCAGTTCACGCCTCCAGGTTCCGGGTGCTCGATCCAATTCGGCACAAACCTTACGTCGGCGACGCCCGGCTCGGCCCAGGGGCTCTATCTGATCGTCTCCGACATCGAGGCGGCGCGGGACGACCTCGTCGCCCGGGGCGTCCGCGTCAGTGAGGTGTTCCACGAAGGAGCGTCAGGCGCTCGGTTCCATCCCGAGGCGAACGGTCGCCGCATCGGCCTCGCACCAAATCGCGGTAGCTACGGCTCGTTTGCCTCTTTTAGCGACCCCGATGGCAACGCCTGGCTCTTCCAGGAAGTCACGAGCCGGCTCCCCGGCCGCGTGGATCCGGCGGTGACGACCTTCGCGTCAGCCAGCGATCTCGCGAGCGCGCTTCGCCGTGTGGAGGCCGC
Organism: Solirubrobacteraceae bacterium; assembly: GCA_049518835.1. Classification (GTDB taxonomy): domain Bacteria; phylum Actinomycetota; class Thermoleophilia; order Solirubrobacterales; family Solirubrobacteraceae; genus Palsa-465. Next base: position 523 of record JBEKRJ010000325.1, on the reverse strand, counting down.
CCACGGCGAACACGAGAAGCGCACGGGCGAGCCGGACGCCGACTGGCCCGATTGGTACGCCGCGTACATGGTTGCGGAGCAAGCTGGAGTGGAGCTTCCGACGTGAGCGACACCGAGGGGAAGTCATCGCTGCGCGAGCGACCGGCGGAACGGTCTCGCCACAGCTTGTGTCAGGCGTTTGTGCAGCGGGCCCGAACGGCCACGTGGACAGCGACCTAACGATCCTCACCGGGCTGTCGTGTCGGTTTCGACGGGATCGCCTCTGGCCCTGTGGAGCTTGGTACCAATTCAAACGTCTCGAGGATGTGCTTGTTCGTAATCCTCCTTGATGTCAGCGATCGACTCCGAGCGCTCCCTATGCGTGGTGAACGCGGCGACGACCGCGAGAACGGTCACAACCGGCGACAAGGACAAGCGCAACGCAGTAGATCATCCTCCGTGCCTCCGTGATGCGATGGCCGCGGGTGCGTAGAGAGAGGAAGGGAATCAGTCCTATCGAACTCACCTCACCCCACCAGCGCGC
>JBEKRJ010000324.1:0-5900 GCA_049518835.1 Solirubrobacteraceae bacterium | reverse complement strand
ACCGGACGGATCTACACCGCCGACGTCACAGACATCGGCAACACCCCCACATATCGCCTCAGCGCTCCCGCTCCAGACGCCGCCCGTGGACGTCATTTACACGAAACGACGACCCCACATAATAGCCCAAAGCGGCAGTCAAGATAGGCGTGGTTTTGGCGAAACGCCGGTCTGTGGCCCTCTCTGCCGCGACTAGGATGCGCACGCGATGGCAGACGACAGCTTTATGCCCTCGCTCGCGGGCCGCCAGCTTGGTGGACCCGACGGCGACTTCGTGATCGTCGAGTGGAGCGACGCGGGCGAATCTGAGTGCGATTGGATCGCGCCGTTGCACGTTCATCACGATGACGATGAGGCGTGATACGTCCTTGAGGGCGTTCTTCGGTTCCGGATTGGCGACGAGACATTCGAGGCCGGTCCCGGCGGTGCCGTCCTAGCGCCGAAGGGGATTCCGCACGCGTATGGCAATGCAAGGCGCGGCCAGATCGCGCGCTACCTGCTCGTGATGACCCCGAAGATCCGGGCGCTCGTGCAGGCCCTCCACGAGCCCGGACCGAGCGATTACCCCGCGATCTTCCGCGCCCACGATTCCGAGCTGCTCAGCTGAGCGCCAGACCCCCAACGCGCGGAAACGGGTACACGCCCGGACGCCCCTTTGATCGAGGAGCAGAAGACGACGTGGCCGGGTACCGGCCGTTCCCCTGTCCCGTTGGGGATCCTTGGGTTCGTGCGGTGGTCGTCCGCGTCGGGAGACTCGGAACGGTGCCTTGGTAGACCTGTCGGAAGCCGGCCCTCAGCTCGCCCGGCGGTAGCGGATGTGCGTGGCCAGCGGCGAATGCAGCACCTCGATGGGCTCCAACCCGAGAGATTGGACGCCGTCGAAGATGCGCTGGCCGGACCCGAGCAGGACTGGGGCGATGTCGAGCGTGAGCTCGTCGACGACCCCGGCGACGAGCGCCTGCCGAACGGTGGAGGCGCCGCCCGCGATGTCTACGCCGTCGTCGCCGGCCGTCTCGCGCGCCTGTGCATAGGCCGCGTCGAAGCCGTCGGTGACGAAGTGGAAGGTCGTCCCGCCCTCCATCTCGATCGGCTCGCGGGCGTGATGGGTGAGCACGAACACCGGTGCGTGGTAAGGCGGCTCGGGCCCCCACCAGCCGCGCCAGTCCTCCTCCCACTCGCCGCGGATCGGCCCGAACATGTTGCGGCCCATGACGTAGGCGCCGCGCGGGCGCATGAGCCAGCCGGTCGCGATCTCGTCGGCCTCGTTGGCGCGCTCGTCGCCGAGGTGCCAGCCGTGGAGCTCGCGTCCGCGCTTCCCGAGCGGGTGCTTCCGACTCTGGTCCGGCCCGGAAACGAAACCGTCGAGCGAGATTGACATGTGGCAGGTGGTGTCCGGCATCCGGGACCCCTTTCGAAGGTGATTGCGATTCATTCCTGAGGTCGGAGTCGACGTTGCCGATGCGACATCGGAGGTTTGGTCGCTGAGAATTGTCGAGATCGGCGGCGGTGCTCCGACATTGTCGGTAGAGGCACCGCCGGGGCCGAGAACCAGGAGGACGTCGTGAAGTACATGCTGTTGATCTTCAGCAACCCGGCCAACTCCCACTTCTCGGGGGACGAGCTCGATGCGGTCGGTGCCGAGGTCGGGGCCCTGATGGGGGAGCTGGCCGAGTCGGGCGAGTGGATCGGTGGGGAGGCACTCGCCGACCCCGCGCAGGCCAAGACCGTGAAGGTGCGCGACGGGAGCCCGGCGATCACCGACGGGCCGTTCGCGGAGACCAAGGAGCACCTTGCGGGGTACTGCATGCTGGACTGCGAGACCGAGAAGCGAGCCCTTGAGATCGCTGCGCGATGGCCCGATGCCCGCAAGATCGGTGTCGAGCTGCGTCCGCTCATGAACCACGGCGGCGCTGAGATGTGAGCAGAACCGAATCCCTCGGTTTGCTCCTGGCGCAACAGGCTCCGCGGGTGCTCGGCGCGCTGGCGCGCCGGCACCCCGACTTCGGCGCCTGTGAGGACGCGGTCCAGGAAGCGATGCTCGCAGCGACGTTGCAGTGGCCCCTGCGACGGGACGCCTGAGGATCCAGCGGCGTGGCTGATCGCCGTCGCGTCGCGGCGGATGTCCGATGCACAGCGCAGCACGAGCGCGGCTCAGCGCCGAGAGAACGAGGTCGCCTCGCACGCCGCGCGCGAGGAATCCGCCCCGGAGCTAGGAGTCGATGATCCCGAGGACGACAGCCTCGAGCTGCTGTTTCTCTGCTGCCACCCGGCGGTGTCCTCACCATCGAGGGTCGCTTTGACCCTGCGAGCGGTGGGCGGTATGACAACCGCGGAGATCGCGCGCGCGTTCCTCGTCTCCGAAGCGACGATGGCGCAGCGTATCAGTCGCGCGAAGCAGCGGATCCGCGAGGCCGGCGCGACCTTCGGCCTGATCGACGACCGGGAACGCGCCGCGCGATTGCGCGAGGTGAGTCACGTCCTGTACCTGGTCTTCAACGAGGCTACACCGCCAGCGAAGGCGCGAGCCTCCGCCGCGACGACCTCGCCAGCGAAGCGATTCGACTCACGCGAATGCTCCACGAGCGCGTCTCGGGCGACGGTGAAGTCGCAGGCCTCCTCTCCTTGATGCTGCTGACGGACGCTCGGGCTTCAGCCCGCACCGGACCAGACGCCGCCCTCGTCCCGTTGCTCGAGCAGAACCGGTCGCTTTGGGACCTCGCGGCGATCACCGAAGGGATCGCGCTTGTCACCGCATTGCTCGCAAGTGCCCGGTTGGTCCGTTTCAGGTGCAGGCCGCGATCGCTGCCGTTCACGGGGAGGCTGAGGACCCTGATGCCACCGACTGGCCGCAGATCGTGGCGCTCTACGCCCTGCTCCTCCGGCTTGCCCCGAACCCGATGAGATCCCTGAACCATGCGGCGGCCGTCGCGATGGTGGACGGACCCGCCCGTGGGCTGGAGATGCTCGATGATCTCGCCCACGACCATCGGCTGAAGGACCACCACCGTCTCCACGCCGTGCGCGCCCACCTCCTCGAGCAAGCCGGCGATCTCGCCGCTTCACGCGCGAGGCTACGCCGAAGCGGCTCGCCGGACTCGCAGGCTTCCCGAGCGGCGGTACTTGCAGCAACGACTCCGGGCGCTCGACTAGCGACCGGCCGCTGGGGTGCCGCCGTGCCATATAGCGCTGAGAGATCCCGCCACTTAACGATCAACTTCACAACAGAGGGCAGTGAGCTCGCTTGCAGCGCGGTTGCGTCGCGCGGGGGTGCCCGTTGAGGCGTTGAGGATCCCTCACCGGGACGGCCCTCGCGCAAGACACGACGGTCGTCAGCGGCGCTCCGGAGGCGGGTAGTGATGCAAAGGGCCGCCGCTCGCCGAGCGGGCGCCGCCTCAGGCGCTGCCGCTTCACGCCTGGAGCAGGCATCATTCCGGCGCTGCTCCTTCGCCTCCGGAGCCGGAGGAGTTACGCGGCAGACGACTGCTGCCACGCGAAGGCGATCGTCCGCCTCCGCTCGCGGTGACGAGCGCGTTCGTGGCAAAGCACTCGTCGGTGGCGGCGCGTCTCACGCCTCCTTGTGGGCGATTGCGAGCGTCGCATTCGGCGACATCGTTGGCGCCGGCCGAGCCACCGGTGCCTGTCCACCGGTGGAGCGTCAACGAGCCGTCAAGTCGCTTCTAAATCCCGTTGGGAACATCGCTTCGAGCCGCCGCGAAGCAAAGCGAGTGAGCGCGGCGGCGGTGCTCCCGCCCGTTGGACTCGAATGCTGGGATAGGCAACGCCGAGTCGGTCGGATCCGGAATTCGGCTGACGACCGTTGCGGGAGAGGGCCGGAAAAAGGCCCCAACCGATTCGACGCGGCGGCGTCAGCTCTGAACGAAGAAGCTGGCGTATCCCAACCGCCCTACGGATGCAGGCACGCCGACGTTCGGTGAGCCGGACGGTCGCCTCGTCCCTTTGGCGGTCGCCCTAGAGGATGCGGCCGTCGCCGTGGCTTCTGCTGAAACGTCCGGCGGTGCGCAGTGGCGTAGATTCCGAGCCCCGGGCGAGGGGGCCAGACGGTTCTGCGCCCGCGGACAAGTGGCGTACGGCGCATCCTTGGCTTGTCCGGGCCGAATACCATGGCCAATAACATGCATTCGTTCCGTGCCGCAGCTCGGTTTGCCCGCAGCCTTGAGGAGATCAGCGACGCCAATTCGCTCCTTGACGAGAGGTTCCCGGCCCGCAACACACGGCTGGAGACGACGTTGCCCGATGAACGATTGAGGTCGTACCTGCCATCCGGTGATCTCGACCTCGGAAGCGGTGTCGCGATGGACACGCTCGGTGCTTGGAATGGCCACCACGACGCATACCTAGCGACTCACGTTAGGCGCGGATCTCGAGCGGAGCCCTTCAACCCTTCGGATGCGATAACACCGGAGACGTTTCGGTTTCGACATGGCCTCGATGAGTACGGCTACGCCGACCCGGCTATCGAGCTCGTCCGTGTCGAGGACGTTGAGTACGTCGCGCGGGTGACCGGCGAGCGTGCAGACGACCTGGTTGCGCTTGCCGAGGCTGTTGGCTCGGCTCGACGCGTCGGCTCGACCAGTCCCGAGGTGGACGAGCTTGACGAGGTCCTCCTCATCTGGCAGCAAGCCGGGGACCTCGATAACCGTCCTGTGTTCGCCGCCTTCTGGGAGGACGCTAAGGAACTCCTCGCGAACCCGACCTCAGGCTGGCCCGACGAATTGAGAATTGAGGGACAGGCTCGGGTTGGCGCATCTCGCGCCGGCGGCGCGTCGGCGGTACACGGGGATCCCGATCATGGTCTTTCGCTACCCCGTGACGGTGCTCCCGCAAGTGCCGCGATCACCGCTCCGGTTCCTCGCCCGTCCTACCGTGCTTGACGGAGCCCTCTCTCAGGCATTTTGCACGTCACCTGTCGGCTCAGGACGAGGCTGCACACTCGATCTCGGAGAACACCACGACGAACCGTGGCAAGAGGTCCTCCACCCAGCTGTCACGTTCTCGGCTCGGCACATGTGGGCTGGTGGCACGATCACGCGGGATATCCCGCCCACCCTCGCTCCCGCGCGGGGACTTCACTATGTGCAATTGCGCCAGGATGCCCCGCCGGATTTCGTAAGGCTCGTCGAGGACATCGAACACGACCTTCTATGACCCTCGCAGACAGCTTACGGCTGGATTTCCCGACTGGGACTCCACGGTGGCTGATCGCCTTCGCGGAGGATCCAGCTGAAAGCCTCGAGGCCCTGCTCGGCGGCCGGTGGTATCACGGTGCGCTCAACGCAGAGGACTCCGACAACCTCCTACTTGACTGGGCGCGGGGCCTTCGCGACATCCCGGAGTTCACTGAGCGGCTCGATCACGCCTTCACATCCTGGATCGATGCGCACTGGGTCCACCCTGACCTCGACACGTGCCCCGAGGTCAGTTGGCACCGCGCTCTTCGGGTCATCGCCCTGCTCGACGCCGACATGCCCAACACGTTCGAGTCGCTGCGCGCGCGCCGGGACGATGCGCCAGATGTCCTCGGTCCGATGACAGCGGGAGCCTCCAAGGATCCAATGGGTTGGTACTGGACGTGCCTGGCGCTCAGTCAGCCGACCAACGAGCTTACGTCAGTGTGGTGGAGGCTTTGCCGCCTGGAGCCGGGGATCCCGTTCTTTCACGGACGGATTGGCCTCCTAGGCCTCCGGCGAGTGCCTGGGGACGACCGCGGCGGCTTCCGGTCAGCCGTGGCGGCGGGCTTGATGCGACTCGCCGCGGCATTAGATCAACGCGTAGAGGCTCGACTTCTCCGCCAGAGAGTCGCAGAAAGGGCGGCTAAAGCCGCCGCAGTCGAGACACGGCGCGCATACCCGTTCCCGCGCGCCTGGTCGGCGTATTGGGCG
>JBEKRJ010000323.1:0-5908 GCA_049518835.1 Solirubrobacteraceae bacterium | reverse complement strand
AACACGCCGTCATAGTCAAAGCGGGTCGCAAGCCGGGGATCGCGCTTGGTCTGCTCGGTATCGGCGCCGTACACGACGCCCTGGTTGAGGTCGGTCGCGCGCAGTCCCCAGATCCGGCAGCCGAACTCGATGTTATGGCTGTCATGGACCTTGGACAGGTGGTAGAAGGAGCCTGGGCGCTTGGGAAACATGACTCGGTCGCTGCGCCCGTTGTGCTCGATCGTGATCCACCCTTCCTCGATGTCGATGTTCGGGGTTCCGTACTCGCCCATCGTTCCGAGCTTGACCAGATGGATGTCGCGATCGACGTCGGCGATCGCGTACATCACGTTGAGCGTGCCGACGACGTTGTTGGTCTGGGTGTAGACGGCGTGGCGCTGATCGATCATCGAGTACGGAGCCGCGCGTTGCTCGCCGAAGTGGACGATCGTGTCGGGGCCGAACTCGGCGACCATCGCGTGGACGAAATCCGGGTCGCACAGGTCGCCGACGTAGGGCTTGATCGCGCGGCCGCTGACCTCGAGCCAAGCCGCAACGCGCTCATCCAGCGTGGCGATCGGAACCAAGCTCTCGACGCCCATCTCCTCGTCGTAGCCGCGGCGGGCGAAATTATCGCAGACGGCCACGTCGTGACCGCAGGCAGACAGATGGAGGGCCGTCGGCCATCCGAGATATCCGTCACCGCCTAGAACCAACATTTGCATACGGACGCTCCAGTGCCTTCCAATCGAATTATTCTTTAGCGCTCTCGGCCTACGGGCGGGGCCAGCGGGTCGGCAGAGGCGCGTACGGGATCGCTGGGGTGCGAGCGGTCGAGGATAGCCGACCGTGCAGACGGAAGTGTGCCCCTGGGCGGCGGACGTTTACGCCGGGCTTATGTCGCCCCGCCTCAGCACGGATGGCGGCCGGTCGCCATCCCGCGCGTCACGGAGCGCCGGCCATCCGGCATCCTGCGCGTCCTTAGGTGGGCGAAAAGACGCCCTGCTAGCGTGGGCGAAAAGACGCCCTGCTAGCTTCGTCTACCGCTGGCCGGCCGTCGCCGGCACTGGCCGCTGCTGCGGCTGCTACCGTCGTCGCTCCTTTCGTGACCGAGCAAACGATCGAAGCCCCCCCGATCCAGGCCCCGGACAGTGTCGGCTCTCCACGGCCCGCGCCGCAACGGCCGGCGTTGGACCTCGCCGAGCTGGTCAACCGCTACCGCTGGATCTTGTCTGCCGCCGCGTTGCTGGTCGTCTCGGCAGTGGTCGTGCTGTGGGCCCGAAGCCGACCCGGCTATGACCCCTACGGGTGGCTCGTATGGGGCAAGCTCACGATCCACCTGAAGCTCGACACCAACGGCGCCCCGTCGTGGAAGCCGCTCCCATTTCTGTTCACGGTCCCGTATGCGCTCGCCGGCCACTACGCGTTGTGGCTGTGGATGACGACCTCGGTCGCGATCTCGCTCAGCGGGCCGCTGTTCGCGTGGCGGATCGCGTTCCGGCTGACCGGTGCCGATCCGCGGCGGCGCTACGCCGCCTACGCGGCAGGCCTGTTCGCGGCCGTGTGCGTGGTCCTGATGCAGGACCCGATCGCGCCGGCCAACTACATGCACTATGTGCTCAGCGCCGAGTCGGACACGATGATCGTCTCCCTGTGCCTGGCGGCGATCGACTGCCACCTGTCGGGCCGGCATCGCTGGGCGTTCTGGCTATGGTGGCTCGGGGCGCTCGGTCGCCCCGAGGTATGGCCGTTCTGCGGGCTGGCGGGAATCTGGCTGTGGCGCTCGGTTCCTTCCTATCGCCGCTGGCTCGTCGGCGCCCTGGGGCTGCTGCTCGTGCTGTGGTTCGGGATCCCTGGGCTCACCTCCAAGAGCTTCTTCACCGCCGGCAACATCGCGCAGAACTCGCCGCGCGAGGTGCACGGCAACAAGATCACAGGCACGATCAACCGCTTCCGCGAGCTGCAGGCGACGGGCGTTTGGATCGCCGCTGCACTGGCCCTGGCGCTGGCGGCGTATCGCCGCCAGCGGACGTTGCTGGTGCTCGCCGGCGGAGCGCTGATGTGGGTGGTGATCGAGGTCGCGTTTGCGCTGCACGGCTTCCCGGCCGTGCCGCGCTACATGTTCGAGCCCGGTGCGGTCGTGGCGGCGATTGCGGGCGTGTTCGTCGGCCGGGTGATCCTCGACGTCCCCCCGATCGCGACCCGCTTGGTCCGCGGGCTCGCGCCGGCGCGGCTCAAGGCGACCACGGCGACCCAGCTCGGCGCCTGGGGCGCGGTGCTGGTGGTCGCGCTCGTGTGCGGCTCGCTGCTGGGAGGGGCGCACAGACAGGAGCAGCTCGAGCGGCGCGATCTGACCCATGAGCGCACGCGGACGGTGCTGATCGACCATCTCGCCGGCGTCGTCCGGCGACTCGGCGCGGCACGGATCCTCGCCTGCGGACAGCCCAGGATCCCGATCGAGTACCAGAGCGTGCTCGCCTGGTACATGAACCTGAAGATCGGCGAGCTGTACGTCAGCCAGGCGTACCTGCAGCTGCATCCGCACCCGCTCGTGAACATCTATCCGACCGCGGACCACGGCTGGAAGGTGTTCCCCAGCTACGTGACGCCCGCGGCCGCGGCCCGCTGCCACGGCCTGGTGGTCACCTCCTGACGCACGTCGCTCTGCTAGACCGCGGTGCTGGTGGCAGTAAGCGTGCATCGAGACGGGCTTCGCGCGCGCCGCGTCCGGTGCCGGCGTCGGCTGCTCGTGGCAACGGCGGCGCTCGTGGCGATTGCGGCGCTCGTATCGATCCTGTCCGCCGGCGGGGGCATCCCGAAGCCGCCCACGCCCACGCGCGCTAGCGCGCCCGCGGCGGCGCAGCTGTTTGCGTACACGCCGTCGCGGCAGGCTGCCGACGTGCAACGTGCGGTCGCCGGCGACATCCACCCGCTGTTCAGCCTCAGCCCCGGCGGGGCAATCGCGACCGCCGCGCGCGTGGCCGCGTGGCGTGGGCTGATCGACCGCGCGACCGCCGGCACCGGCATCGACCCCAACATGCTCGAGGCGATCGTGTTCCTCGAGAGCGCGGGACGCCCGGACGCGATCGCCGGTACGGACCCGGCCAATGCAGCCGGACTGACGCAGATCGTCGCTGAAACCGGGCAGGCGTTGCTCGGCATGCACATCGATCTGGGCCAGAGCCGGCGGCTGACGGCCGCGATCGCAACCGCCGAGGCGCAGCAGCACGACGCGCAGGCGGCGCGGTTGCAGGCGCAGCGCGCGAAGATCGACAATCGCTTCGATCCGCCGCTGGCGCTGGCTGCAAGCGTCCGCTACCTGCAGCTGGCCCAACGCCAGTTTGGGCGCGCCGATCTCGCGGTCGAGTCCTACCACATGGGGATCGGCAACCTCGAGCACGTGCTGGCCGCCTATGACGGCGGCGTCCCGGTGCCCTACGCGCAGCTTTACTTCGACAGCGCCCCCGATCGCCATGCAGCCGCCTACGACCTGCTGTCAGGGTTCAGCGACGACTCCGCGACCTACTACTGGCGCGTGCTCGGCGCGCTTGAGATCATGCACCTGTACCGGACCGATCGTGCGACGCTCGCTCGTCTGGCAGTGCTGCAGACGGCGTCCGACGATGCGGCGCAGGTCCTGCACCCACCCGATCGCACGCAGTCGTTCGCCGACCCAGCGCAGCTCGCCGGCGCGTACGAGCGCCGAGCCGTGGTCGCGTTACCGTCCAACCCGACCGACCTCGGGCTCGCCTACGCGCCAGACATCGGCCAGGACGCGAAGCAGGTGGGAGCCCCCACGGCCCTATATCGCGGCCTCCGGCCCGCCGCACTCGCGGTCCTGCTGGAGATCGGTGCGAGCGTGCGCACGCTGTCGGGCGGCGCGTCGCCGTTGATCGTCGCGGGCGCCGTCACCGACGGGCGCTATCAGGCGCAGCTTGGGTTCAGCGACCCCGAGGCGACCACCGGCTACGCGTTCGGGATCGAGCGCGAGTACGTCGACGGGCGCCAGGCGGCGGCGTTTCAAGCCGTCCTCGACCGCCTCCAGGCACTCAACGCGATCGCCTGGACGCGCGATCCGGCGACGATCGAGGTCACAGCCGCGTCCGACGCGGCCGGCGCGATCGCAGGCGGGGGCTGAGCAACTTCTGGCTAACGTCACGTAAGCGACCGTCGCGCTCGCCGCGCGTCACGTAGTGCCGCGCAACGCGTTCTCGTCCCGCCGCTGTAGAAGTCGTTCTGAGCGGCGTGCAGACCATCGATCACTTGAGTCGTTGCGCGAGTGTCCTGCGGATGTCGCTGATCTTGCGAAACAGCCGACGGGGATTCTCCGGGACGTCGATGAATCCCCAGCGGCGATAGAACGCCGCCGCGTCGTCATCGATCGCATCCACCTCACTCGCTGGGCAGCGCCGGTAGCGCGAACAACTCGCGCATCGTGGGAACGGGCTGCGCCGGCGCATCGAGCGTCTCGGCGAGGGCGGCAAACGCGCGGTCGCTCATGATCAAATGCCGGCGCTCATCGAGGATCGTCCGGGCGCGTGTCTCCCCCGCACTGAGCAGGAACGCCGTGACGGTCTGACCCGCGGCGGCCGCGGCCTCACGGATCAGCGCGTCCTGCTCATCCGTGACGCGAAGATCGATTCGGCGTGAACGTGCGGTCGCCATCTGTCCGGACGTTGTACCGACATGTCCTCCCGGAATCGACGCTTGCCGCGAGCTCCGCTCGATCCTCAGGGCTGCCCACAGTCCGCTCGCTAACCATCCACGCGCATCGGCGCGGACGACTGATCGACCCGGCCCGGGGCGCGGTCAGGCGGCTGGCGGACGGCGCTCGGGCCGGCGCTTGTATAGCGGCCGGAATGTCAGACGGCCTCCTTCTCGGGTTCCGGCGCCGCGCTCGAGTCGATCACGACCTCCGGGTCGACAGCGATCGCGGGTTCGATCGCCACGGTCGGCTCGATCGCGACCGTCGGCCGCTGCGCCGCGGCGACCGTCTCGGTAATCCGCGCCTCATAGGCCGCCCGGGCCTTGTGGTCGGGCGTCGAGAGCGTCTGGTCGACCTTCAGCAGCTTTGCGAACACGTCCGCCAGGCGCAGCGGCATCAACGCGTTGAGGCGGATCGTCGCGCCCATCGCCCTGGGGACGTAGACCGCGAAGCGCCCGGTCTGCAGTGCCTCGAGGATCGAGCGGGCGACGTCCTCGGGCTCGGGCGTCTTGAGGCCGCGCATCTGCGTCGCGCCCGAGTACAGCTCGGTGTTGACGCCGATCGGCATCACGACGCTGACCTTCACGCCCGCCCGCCGCACTTCCTGGCGCAACGCGTCGCTGAGCCCGACGACGGCGTGCTTGGTGGCGCAGTAGGTCGCGCCGTTGGGCGCCCCGCCCTTGCCGGCGATCGAGGCGAGGTTGACGAGGTGCCCCCGGCCGCGCGGGACGAACCGCTTCAAGGCCAGCTTCGAGCCGTTGATCACGCCGTGCAGGTTGATGTCGACCATCCGCCGGGCGGTCGCTTCGGTTTCCTCGACGAACGGCCCGATCGGCATGATCCCGGCGTTGTTGATCAAGATGTCGAGCGGGCCGAGCTGCAACTCGACCTGCTCGATGAAGCGCTCGTAGCTGGCGGAGTCGGTGACGTCGAGCGCCAGGCCGAGCGTGCCCGACCCCAGCTCCGCGGCCGTTCGCTGCGCGAGCTCGGCATCGATGTCTCCGATCGCGACCCGAGCGCCCTGGGCGATCAGGATCGCCGCGGTCGCGCGGCCGATCCCGCGCGCGCCGCCCGTGATCGCGACGACCTCGCCGGCCAGCGATCGATCAGTCTTCGCCATGTAAACAGTCCTCCTAGATTCAGTGCGGTGGCTCTTAATGACGGTATCGCTCTGCACCGCCGATGATTCGAAATCCGCCGCTAGCGGCCCGCAAACCGGATGCT
>JBEKRJ010000322.1:0-5931 GCA_049518835.1 Solirubrobacteraceae bacterium | reverse complement strand
TAACCACCCCACGCCAAAGAACGGACGCCCGAGAAACACGCGAACTTGAGCACCACGATCCGGGTCCGGTAGCCGCGCCGACTGCGCTCGCGTCCTGCCCACTGTTTGGTCGTGGAGCATCGCGAACGTCATCACAGGTCCGGTGGGACGACTCCTTCTGGGGCGAAGTCGCGGGTACTGTCGTCCCTTCAGTGCTGCGGGTTCTCAAGAGGCGTCGCGTCCCTGCTCCTCGCGGCCGACTTTGTTCGTCAGGCGGACTCGGTAGGGTAGGAACGTGAGCGCGACTGCCGACACCACAGCCTCCGCCACGGGGAATGGTCTCGCTGCGCATCATCCGATGGGCATCTCGACCGGCGTGTTTGACCGGTCACGGGGCCCTTGGTCTGAGCTGGTCGCCAAGGCGTGCAAGGTCTCAACGTACGCGGTCGAGCTGTCGGCTCTATCTGGAGCTGAGCTTCCGGGGCTCATCGCGTACCTGGCTAGCAACCCGCGGCTGCCGTTTCGGTACGTAAGCGTTCACGGGCCCGTCAAGCATCGCGAGCTGGACGATGCCGCGGTCGTACAGCTGGTGGGCCAGGTTCCATTGTGGGTGAGATCGATCGTGACTCATCCGGACGCACTTTCGGAACTCCGGCCCTACCGTGAGCTCGGACCGCGGCTCGTGCTGGAGAACATGGACAACCGCAAGGGCACGGGGCGCGTCGCGGACGAGATCGAGAGCTTCTACGCCGAATTGCCCGATGCAGGCTTCTGCCTTGATGTCGCCCACGCGTGGTCGATCGATCCGACGATGGATGTGGCCTTCGAGCTTCTTGACAGCTTCCGTTCACGGTTGCGTCACGTCCATCTAAGTTCTCTAAGCGGCGGGCATCACGTGCCGCTCACCGAGGACGATGAAGCGCTGTTTGCTGACGTGCTGGATCGTTGCCGTGATGTGCCTTGGATTCTTGAAGCGCTGCCACCGGAGCGGTGGGCCATCGAGCTGAAGCCCAATGCTTTCGTGGCCGCTGACGATATCCCTGCCGGCGATCAGATGTGAGCGCTGCCCGCGGCGTCGCCCGTCTGGAAGAAGCCGCCAGTATTCGCTTTGAGCACGTCGCAGTCGCGAGAGCTGAGACCGAGCGTCGGATTCTCGAGCGCCGCGAACGGTTCCTGTCGGTCGACGTAGATGGCGACGCGACTGTCGTGCTGATGGGCTCATGGGGCCGACGTGAGGTTACGAGCGAAAGCGATGACGACTTCATGGTCTTGTTTGAAGGCTCGTCTCGCGCTGGCTGCAGGCCGTTGGCAGCGGAAGTTGCCCGCGTCCTCGGCGCCCGGCCACCTGGTCGTGAAGAGATATTCGCCACCCAAGTGTGGCTCGAGGAGCTCAGAGGGAAGATCGGGCGTGACGAGGACAGCAACGCCAACCTCACGCGGCGGATGCTCTTGGATGCTCTTCATGCTGGAGTCGGTGCCAGTCTGTGGCGAAGAGGTGCATGCGAGAGCACGGAGGGCCCTACTTGCGGGATACCTCGAGGCGAATGTGAAGGATCATCGCCCGCCTCGGTTTTTGCTCAACGACCTCGTCCGCTATTGGCGGACGATCGCCGTCGACTTCGAGAGCAAGATGCGGGCTCGGAAGGGCGAAGGCGGTCACGAGCTTGCGCTGCGCAAGCGCTGCCTCCGCCGCCCTTGCCACACGCCGCTCGATGTTCCCGCCATTGCTGCTCACCCACCGCGCACGCTACACGCCCGCAGCGCCAGCACGACCGGGCGAGAGAGGCCGCGGCTTGACCGCCGCGTCAGCGCGGCCGCGTCTGTCCGCCTGCGGGCGATGACGTTCGGCACCAGCTCCGCGGCATCGAGGTGGTCGCCAGGGTTCAGCCACGGCAGCGCCCAGCGGAGTTCCTCGGCCTCTTGGTAGCGCTCCAGCGCCAAGCGCTCAATATCAGCCCGCGCAGGCGCAGGAAAGGCCGGTTGTCCAGCCGTCCTCAGCCGAGTACTGCATCGAGCCCCTCCGGCAGCGACTGCTCAGCGACCCGCACGCTGGCCGCTTAGTGGGTCAGCGCGCGCTCCGGGCGAGTGGTTTCGCCCCCGTCAGCGCCGCCGCAGCCATTCGGCGAGCAGCGGGTCGATGAGCTGCGCGCCGCGGGAGAGCTTGAGCAGATGGCCCTGGTCGGCGAGGCGGCCGGCGGCGGTGTCGAGCGCTTTGCGGCTGACCCGATGCTCGGCGGCGAGCGCTCGGCTGGTCGGAGCGACTCCGTCGGCGACCGCCGCGAGAACCGCTCGGTCAAACAGACCGAGCTCCTGCCAGAGTGCCTGATGCGCCGGCGCGGTCCGCTGCAGCGCGTCTGCGATCACGGCGTCGGCGAGCGCCGGGGTAGCCAGCTGCCCGGCGGCGAGGCGGTCGGCGAGAAGGTAGGCGAGCAGCATCGTCCGCTGCGGATGCCCGCCGGCGAAGACGACGAGCTGGCCGAGCGCCTCGTCGCCGTCGAGCCGCTCTTGCTCGAACCGGGCGGCGAGGTCAGCGATCGTCTGCTCAAGTGGGAGCGGCCCGATGGTCAGCGGGTCCGCCTGTCCGAAAAACGGTCTCTCCCGCGCCTCGAACAGCTCGCGCATCATCGACGGTTCCGACCCGGCGAATACGTACGCGGCGGCGTCGCCGTGGTATTGGATGCGAGAGCGCAGGAGGCCGTCGAGGTCTCGGCGGGCGACCAGAAGCTCCTGGAACTCGTCGAACACGACGAGCGTGGAGGAGCCGTCGTGCTCGAACAGGGTGACGGGCAGGTCGAGCAGCCGTTCCAGCACCGTCTCGGCGGCGGCCGCGTCAGGGGCCGGGTAGGGCCGGGCGGCGAGCGTGACCGCCGGGCCGGTGGCGGACACTGTGACGCCGAGCCGTCCGAGCAGGCCGGACAGATGCGATCTCATCCAAGGCGCGTTCAGATGCCCGTAGGCGGCCGCAACGCGACGGGCCACGTCGGTGAAGTCGGCGATGCCGTATAGGTCGACGTGCACGGTCCGCCAGCCGACCTGCCGTAGCTGCGCGGCGTGCGCGAGCAGCAGGCTGGTCTTGCCGTACCTGCGGGGTGCGACGAGCCGGACGTTGACCCGGTCGCCGGCGCGGCGGCCGAGCAGCGTGAGCTCGTCGTCGCGGTCGATGAGTAGCTCGGGCGGAACCGGGCCCTCGAACGGGAATGGCGTCCCCTGACGACGACCTCGACCTGTCATCCGCCGATACGGTACCCGATTAGGAAACCAGATGGTCTCCGTTAGAGAGTCCAGGTGGCCGGTTGAGGACACGAACACGCCACCGAGGAGGTCGCGGGCCGAGGCCGCGAGGCATGCATTTGGAGCCCGTCGACGCGAATCTGCCGTCTCCTGCGCGCTGAAATTCGCATTGCACGGGTGTACGGGAACGACCCCGACGACCAGACTGCGGCGCCATGTCTGTGCAAATCCGAACCCTTCCCGTACTCGCTGCGGCCACGATCGCGGCCGTCGCGGCGGCCGCGGCCACGTGCCTGGCGGTCGCCCCGACGGCGGCCTCGGCCGCCTATGCCCACACCGTCTCGACCGGCGAGTCGCTGTCGTCGGTCGCGGCCGCCGACGGGCTGACAGTGAGCCAGCTGGCCGCGGCCAATGGACTGTCACCCCAAGCCGGCCTGGTCGCGGGGACGACGCTGATGATCCCGCCGCAACAGGCGGGCACCTATACGCAAGCAACCCCCGTGACCGGCACCGAGGCGGTCGACAGCGACGGCGACGGCGACGCCTCGACTGAGGCGGTGGCGGCGCCGACGACCACGTCCGCGCCCGCCGGCGGCGGCTCCTACATCGTGGCGCCCGGAGACACGCTGTCGGCGATCGCCGCGCGTTCGGGGCTGACCGTCGCCAGCCTCGCGGCGTCCAACGGTCTCGATCCCAACGGGGTCCTCGTGTCCGGCAGGGTGCTGTCACTGTCGGGCTCACCGGCCGCGACCGAGCCGGCGAACGCGTCGGAGAGCTCGAGCTCGGCCGCCGTCGCGCAACCGGTTGGACAGTCGGCAGCGGGCTCCTCGAGCCCGCCGCCGTACCCGACGCAGGAGACCGTCAGCCCCTCGGAGGTCGGGTCGATCGCGGCTGCCAACGGCGTCCCCGCCTCGCTGGCGGAGGCGATCGCCGATCAGGAGAGCGGCTTCAACAACGCGCTCACGTCAAGCGCCGACGCGCGCGGCGTGATGCAGATCATGCCGGGAACCTGGGACTGGATCGGGCAGTCGCTCGCCGGCCCGACGCCGCTGGCGCCCGCCTCGGCGACCTCCAACGTCCGCGCCGGTGTGCTGCTGCTGCATTCGCTGCTGCAGTCGACCGGCGGCAACCAGGCGGAGGCGGCAGCGGGCTACTACCAGGGACTGCCATCGGTGCTCCGGCACGGTCTGTACTCCGACACGCAGCAGTACGTCAACGACGTGCAGGCGCTGCAGCAGCGCTTCGGCGGCGGCTGAGCCGGCGCTCGAACTCCGCGGCAGCTAGGCTCCGGCGCCATGTTCTACGACGACGATGCCGACATCCACCAGCTCGACGGCAAGACCGTCGCGATCATCGGGTACGGGTCACAAGGCCACGCCCACGCTTTGAACCTCAAGGACTCGGGGGTGTCGGTCGTCGTCGGCCTGAGATCGTCGTCGGCAGGCGTCGAGAAGGCGCGAGCGCACGGGCTCGAGGTGCTCGAGCCGGCTGACGCTGCGAGCCGCGGCGACGTCGTGATGATGTTGGTGCCCGACGAGCTGCACCGCCAGGTGTGGGAGGCGGGCGTCAGCGACGGCGTCGCCGCCGGCAACCTGCTGATGTTCGGCCACGGGTTCTCGATCCACTACGAGCAGATCGTGCCGCCGCCCGACGTCGACGTCGCGCTGGTCGCGCCGAAGGGCCCCGGCCACCTCGTTCGCCGCCAGTTCCTGGAGGGGTCGGGCGTGCCGGGGCTGGTCGCGGTCCATCAGGACCCGACCGGCAACGCGCTGGCGATGGCGCTCGCGTACGCGAAGGGGATCGGCTGCACGCGCGGGGGCGTGATCGAGACGACGTTCAAGGACGAGACCGAGACCGACCTGTTCGGCGAGCAGGCGGTGCTCTGCGGCGGCGTCACCGAGCTCGTGCGGGCGGGCTATGAGACGCTTGTCGATGCCGGCTACGACCCGCGGCTGGCGTATTTCGAGTGCCTGCACGAGCTCAAGCTGATCGTCGATCTGATCTACGAGAAGGGGATCGCGGGGATGCGCTACTCGATCTCGAACACCGCCGAGTACGGCGACATGACCCGCGGCAAGCGGGTGATCGGCGAGCCGACCCGCGCCGCGATGCAGCAGCTGCTCGCCGAGATCCAATCTGGCGACTTCGCGCGCGAGTGGATCGCCGAGAACCACGCCGGGCAGGAGAGCTTCAAGCGGATGCGCGAGGAGCAGGCCGGCCACCAGGTCGAGGTCGTCGGACGCGAGCTGCGCGCGCAGATGGACTGGATCGACACCGAGTTCCAGGAATAAGACGGACGGACCGCTCGCACGCCGGGCGCGCGGTGACAGTCGGTGTGCGTCGGGTCACACTCCGTCACTGACCAAACTGACGACGAGTACACTGATCTCACCGTCGTGACTGGCGCAAATCAAGGTGGAAAGACCACCGGGGAGCGACGGAATCCGAACGCCGCGCGCCTGGGCACGCAGATCCCGCTACCTTCCAGGAGCCGATCATGGCCCAGACTCAATCCGTCCTGCAGATTCCCGGCGAGCTGAAGCCCGCTGACGGCCGCTTTGGCTGTGGGCCGTCGCGGGTGCGGCCGGAGCAGCTCGAGCATTTGGCCGCCAGCGGCGGCGCGGTGTTGGGGACCTCGCATCGTCAGCGGCCGGTCAAGCAGCTGGTCGGCCGGGCCCGGTCGGGGTTGCGCGAGTTGTTCGCGTTGCCTGATGGTTATGA
>JBEKRJ010000321.1:0-5964 GCA_049518835.1 Solirubrobacteraceae bacterium | reverse complement strand
TCTGGGACGCTCGGCGGGCCCTCAGTAGCTGGCTGCGCAACGACGGCACCCATCCGCAGTGGCCCAAAGCCTCGCACGCCGCGCTCACCCTGTGGCTCCATGCGCGTGACCGCGAGGTACGCGCCAAGGTTCTTGGCGCCGAACGTTCCGAGCGGCTGATCGCGATCGACGGCGCGCCCGTGCCGTTCCTCACGCTGAGCGCCGCCAGCGGCCGTTGGGTCGCTGTCCGCCGACACGACGACCATACGGTCACCGTCGCCGCTTACGACCTCGATCCCGCGACGATCACGCTCGAGCTGAGCCCGGACCCCGCCGCCAGGCTCCTCTGACCAGAGCCCGACGATCCATGAGGAAAGCCAGCCCGGGCAGGCTAGAGGCTAAGGGCTGAATTATCCTTGGTTTGGACCGCGTCTGGACGCGCCTGGCGCCACCGGCTCGCCGTCGCATACTCCCGGGTATTGTCAGGCGCGCCGGCGGCGCCAGCCACCCCCAGTCACTCGTCAAAATCCAGCACTAATTCTGACGTGAGCCCTAATCTAATGTTGCTCTGTGTCGTTGAGGGAGTTCGCTCGGGGCTGTTCGAATTCTTGTGTCTGCACGTTCATGTCGATGAAGCGCCAGCTCAGCTGCGCTGAGCTGAGCGCTGCCCGCGAGGGCTGGTCTTGGCTCGTGAGCGCAGGTTGATCGGAGCCGATCGCGGCGAGGCCGTGCGGATCGAGCGCGTCTAAGTCTAAGGGGTCCAGAAGCGCCCGGTCGCCAAACGTGACGTGCCGGCAAAGTCGCGACTGGGCACGTCACGTTGTGTCCGGCAGACGACCACAACGTGACACCCGAGACGGTTGGATGACCGGCTGTAACGTTGTTCCAGCCGCGACGCGCGCGTCGGCGTCGCGACTGGCACGTGAGCCGGCGGCAAGCACGCGCGCCGCCCTCCGGCCGGCGCCCGCCCCGCCCTGCCAGGACGGATCCGCTGCAGGGTCGAGCGTCTGCCGGCACGGGACCTGGCTCTCCGTGCCGCAGCGAGCTCGCGCCCGACCACCATCTATGGGCTCCCACCCAACCTAACGGAGCACTGGCGGTCGCTTGGCACAGGTCGTCGCTCAGTCGGCCAGGCAATGCGTGGTACGGCTAGCCCTACCGCACAGGATTCCGGTTGTCCGGCTGGTCGGGACGTGGGGCGGCAGTCAGACTTGGGCTGCGGTTGAAGTCTCTCGGTCGATATTCGATCGCGCTGCGGGCACGAGTTTCGCGGCGCGGACTTTTGAGGAGGAACAGATGTCTGCGCTTCAGCACCTTGTTACAGGGTCACAGGCTCGGCGGCGTGATGGCGGCTGACGACCGGGGAGCCAACGATGGCGACTACGGGATCGATCACCCCGGCCAGGAGCGATCCCTGCCGGCTGCCCACGCCGTCGAGCTGACCAAGGCCTACGGCAGGGGCGATGCGGTGGTGCGCGCACTGGACGGCGTGACGGTCGAGTTCGGTCGCGGCTGCTTCACCGCCGTGATGGGACCCTCTGGCTCCGGCAAGTCGACGTTGATGCATTGCATGGCCGGGCTTGACGCACCTACCTCGGGCCGCGCTTTTGTCGGGGATCAGGACATTGGCGGCCTCGATGACGCGGGTCTGACCGATCTGCGGCGGGACCGGATCGGGTTTGTCTTCCAGTCGTTCAACCTCGTGCCGACGCTGACGGCCGCCGAGAACATCGCCCTGCCGTGCGACCTGGCGGGGACGCAGGTCGACGGCGCGTGGGTCGAGGAGCTCGTCGCCCAGCTGGGGATCGCCGACCGGCTGTCGCACCGTCCAAGCGAGCTGTCAGGCGGCCAGCAGCAGCGGATCGCATGCGCGCGTGCGCTGGTCTCCCGCCCGGAGTTGGTGTTCGCGGACGAGCCGACCGGCAACCTGGATTCGAACGCGTCGGCCGAGGTGCTGGCCTTCCTGCGCACTTCTGTCAGCGAGCACGGGCAGTCGATCGTGATGGTGACTCACGACCCGCGCGCGGCGGCCTATGCCGATCGGGTGGTGTTCCTCGCCGATGGCCGGGTCGTGAGTGAGTTGGCCGCACCGACGACCGAGTCGGTGCTCGAGGCGATGAAGAAGTTGGGCGGCTGAGATGTGGCGGGTCACGCTCAGGGGCCTCGCTGCCCGCAAGCTGAGACTGGCGCTGACGGCTGTGGCGATCGTGCTCGGGGTGACGTTCGTGACCGGGACGCTCGTGCTCGGCGACACGCTGAACCGCACCTTCAACAGCCTGATCGGCACTGCGTACCAGCACGTCAGCTTCGAGATCCGGGGCAAGGCCGCGTTCAACAGCGACACCGCAGCCGATGTGAACGGCGCCGCCGATCGCAAGCCGATCCCCGAGTCGCTCGCCGCCGCCGTGCGTCGCCTGCGCGGAGTTGCGTACGTCCACGGTTCGGTCGAGGGCTACGCCCAGTTCCTGGCGCGCGATGGCGATGCGATCGGCGGGGGCGGCGCCTCGACGCTCGGGTTCTCGTTCGACCCCAATCGCCAGCTCTCCCCCTACCGGCTCGTCGAAGGCCGGGCTCCGGTCGGACCTGATGACGTGGTGATGGACAAGGCGACGGCGACGAAATACCACTTCGCGGTTGGCGATCGGGTGCTGATCAACCTGCCCGATCGGCCGCAGACGTTCACGATCTCCGGAATCGTCACTTTTGGCTCGGACAACAACCTTGCGGGGATCACGCTGGCGGGATTCTCGCTGACGACCGCCCAGGCCCTGTTCGACGCCCGCGGGCACTTCGACACGATCAGTGTCCTGGCCGCGGCAGGCGCCGACACTGTCAGGTTGCAACGGGCGATCGCCGCGATCCTCCCGACGGGCGTGCAGGTCGTCAGCGGCCAAGCCCTGATCAGCGAGCTCTCAAACGCGGTCGACAGCGAGCTGTCGTTCATCTCCACCGCGCTGCTGATCTTCGCCGGCATCGCGCTGTTCGTCGGCGCGTTCACGATTTTCAACACGTTCTCGATCACCGTTGGGCAGCGGACCCGAGAGCTAGCGCTGCTGCGCGTCGTTGGCGCCAGCCGACAACAGGTGTTCCGCTCGGTGTTGGCTGAGGCCGCGCTCACGGGCCTCGCGGCCTCACTGCTCGGGCTAGGACTGGGCGTCGGCGCCGCGCTCGGGCTCAAGGCGCTGCTGAACGCGTTTAACATCGTCCTGCCGTCCTCGCCATTGGTGTTTGAAGCGCGAACGCCTGTGGTGGCGATCGCTGTAGGCGTCGGCGTCACGGTCCTGTCCGCGACCCTCCCGGCCCGCCGGGCGGTGCGGATCCCGCCCGTCGCGGCGTTGGTGGAGGACGGCGGGGAGCAGGAGCAGTCACTACGGAGCCGGCGCCTGGGTTCGGGCGTCGTCGTCGGCCTGCTCGGTGTTGCGGCGATGCTGGCCGGTTTGACCGGGCCCACGCTCGCGTTGGTGGGCGTCGGCGCGCTCGCCGTCGTCGTCTCCGTCGGAATGCTCGTGCCAATTCTCGCCCGGCCGCTGTCGAGCGCGCTTGGGCGCCCGCTCGCCTCGCTGCTCGGCACGCCGGGACGGCTTGGTCGTGAGAACTCGATGCGCAACCCGCGCCGGACCGCCCAGACGGCTGGCGCGCTGATGATCGGGTTGACGCT
Source organism: Solirubrobacteraceae bacterium (assembly GCA_049518835.1). Taxonomy (GTDB): domain Bacteria; phylum Actinomycetota; class Thermoleophilia; order Solirubrobacterales; family Solirubrobacteraceae; genus Palsa-465. The sequence goes on along the minus strand of JBEKRJ010000321.1, from coordinate 2,327 downwards.
CGTGTCGACGATCGCCGTTCTCGGCGCGTCGCTAAGTGCGTCCGCGGCCAACAGCGTCGACGCCGCGGTCAACGCCAATTACATCATCAGCGGCAACGGTGGATTCAGCAAATCGGTCGTCCCGGCAGTCTCCCGCCTTCCTGGGATCACCACGGTCACGACGGTGTACCAGGGTCAGTTCGAGTTCAGAGGCTCACTCTCGACCCTGACCGCCGTGTCGACGACGCGCCTGGCCCAGACCGTCAACCTGCACGTGATCAACGGCGCGGGCGCCACGGCGCTGGCCGCAGGCGAGCTGCTGGTCGACTCGACGACGGCCAGTAACGACGACCTCCACGTCGGGTCGGTCACGTCGGTGCGGTTCGCGCAGACCGGCGCGCAGACGATGCGGGTCGGCGGGATCTTCAAGCCCAACCCGCTGGCGGGCAGCTTCTTCGTTGGCGATCGCTTCTTCCTCTCGCACTTCGACGACCCTCTGCCGGTCGTGGTGCTGCTCAGGGCCGCGCCCCACACCCAGGACCTGAACGCGACCCTGAATCGCATCCTCGACCCGTACGCCAACGTCAGCTCGAAGACCCGAGCCGAGTTTGAGAGCGATCAGAAGCATCAGATCAACGAGCTGCTCGATCTGATCTATGTGCTCTTGGCGCTGGCGGTGCTGATCGCCTTGATCGGGATCGTGAACACGCTGATGCTTTCGGTATTCGAACGCACCCGTGAGATCGGTCTGCTCCGGGCCGTCGGGATGCGGCGCGGGCAGGTACGGACGATGATCCGCTCGGAGTCGGTGATCATCGCGCTGTTCGGCGCGGTCGTCGGCGTGGTCATGGGGACCGGCCTGGGCGTCGCGCTCGCGTCCTCGCTGCGCAACAGCAGTGTTACCACGATCGCGGTTCCGTTCGCCAGCCTCGCGCTATTTGTGGTGCTGTCGGCGCTGCTCGGCCTGGGTGCGGCGAGCTGGCCCGCCCGCCGGGCAGCCGGCCTCGACGTCCTCGCCGCGATCGCAACCGAATGACCGTGACGGAGTGGCCGGGGCGCACCAGGCCTGTTGCCGGTGCCCGATCGGCGCAACAATCACACAAGATGAGGGCCAGGCTGTCGGTGGTGGCAGGTGCTGGGGTGCCGGCGTGCGCCGGCGCCGTGTGGCTGGCCGCGCACCAGCCGCCCGGCCGACCGACGGAGCCGGGCGCGGCGCTCGAGCTGCTGGTCGGAGCCTCACTGCTGGGTTGCGGGCTAACCTCCTGGCGGGCGCGGCCCGAGAACCGGATCGGCCTGATCATGGTGTTCACCGGCTTTTGCTGGTTCGCGGCGCAGCTCGTCAACGCTACGGCGGCATGGCTGAATACGATCGGATTGGTGGTCCAGTCGGTCTGGATCATCGGTCTGGTCTATCTGCTGCTCGCGTTCCCTTCCGGGCGGCTACCGGGTCGACTCGACCGCGGGCTGATGGCGACCGGCGTCGCCGCCGGCCTCGGCATCCAGCTGCTGGCGATGCTGGACGGCAACAAGGCTGGGCTGCACTGCCCAGGCTGTGCGAACAACCTGCTGCAGATCGTTCACGACAACCACAAGGCATTGGCCTGGATCGGCCTCCAGCACCTGATCGGTGGCGCGCTGATCGTGGCCGTGATTGCGCTCCTGATCCGCCGCTGGTTGCGGGCGAGCACGGCGCAGCGCCGCGCGGTCGTGCCGGTGCTGGTGGCGGGATGCGCCACGCTCGCGGCGTTGACGGCGACGATCATCCTCGATCTGTTCGGCGACCCGCTCGGCGCGCTGCCGGCGAACGTGTACTTCACCGTGATGGCGACCGTACCCGTCGCCGTGATGTTCGTGTTCCTGCAACGGCGGCTGGCCCGGGGCATGGTCGCAGGTCTCGTCGTGGAGCTCGGCGGCTCCAGCGCCTCGAGCGCCTCGACGGATCTGCGCGAGGCGCTAGCCCGAGCGCTCGGCGACCCGTCGCTGGAGCTCGCGTATTGGTTCGGAGCCGAGCAGCACTACGTCGACGGCGATGGCGCGGCGGTCGCGCTCCCGGGGGACGACAGCCGGCGGCGCTCGACGTTCGTCGAGCGCGCCGGCCAGCCGATCGCGGTCCTGTTGCACGATCCAGTGCTAGAGCACAACGCCGAGCTCGTGCGATCGGTGTGTGCGGCGGCGAGCCTGGCGCTGGAGAACGAGCGACTCCAGGCCGAGCTGCGCGCCCGGGTGATCGAGCTGCAGGCCTCACGCGCGCGGCTGGTGGAGGCGACCGATGCCGAACGGCGGCGGATCGAGCGCGACCTCCACGACGGCACGCAGCAGCGGCTCGTCTCGATCGCGATGTCGCTCGG
>JBEKRJ010000320.1:0-7546 GCA_049518835.1 Solirubrobacteraceae bacterium | reverse complement strand
TGCCCCCGGCGACGCCGGTCGTCGTCGCCGGCACGCTCGCCTCGCTCGACGGCACACCGCTGGCCGGCGCGCCGGTGGCGGTCCAGACGGTGAGCGGCTTCGGGACCGCGACGACGATCGCCACCGCGACCACCGACGCCGACGGTGCCTGGCTGGCGGGGGTCACGCTGACGCGCTCGGAGATCGTGCGCGCGCTGCACGCCGGCGCCCCCGCGGCCGTCTCGGCCCCGGTCGCGATCGGGTTGGAGCCGGCGATCACGCTGACGCTCGCCTCGACCTCGCCGCTGCGCGTGACCGGGACCGTCGACCCGCACCGCCCGACGGTGACGATCGACGTCTACCAGCTCGCCGGGCAGCACCGGCGCCTGGTGCTCACCCGGGTGGCGACGGTGCGCGCCGGGGCGTTCACCGCCGGCCTGTCGTTGGGCTCCCGCGTTCGCGCTGGTGCCAGCTATGAGATCGTCGCGCGCGCCGCGGCGAGCGAGACGACGGTCGCCGGGGCCTCGGCGCCGGTCGCGGTCACGCTCTGATTCTGACGGTCCGTCAGTCCTTGGGAGAGCTCCACGGCGCGCGCAGGCGCGCCTCGATCTCGTCGCCGAGCCGGGCGATCGGGATGCGCTCCTGCGCGAGGCTGTCGCGGTCGCGCAGCGTCACCGTCTCGTCCTCCAGCGACTGGTGGTCGACGGTCACCGCCCACGGGGTGCCGATCTCGTCCTGGCGGCGGTACCGGCGCCCGATCGCTCCACCCTCGTCGTACTCGGCCTGGACGCGCTCGCGCAACTCGCGGTGGATCGCGCGCGCCATCTCGGGCTGGCCGTCCTTGCGCACGAGCGGGAGGACCGCGACCTTGACCGGGGCGAGCGCGGGATGCAGGCGCAGGACGGTCCGCGCCTCCCCGTCGATCTCGTCCTCGTCGTAGGCGTCGACGAGAAAGGCGAGCGTCGCCCGGTCGGCGCCGGCCGCCGGCTCGATCACGTGCGGCACGTAGCGCTCGCCGCTGGCGGTGTCGACGTACTCGAGCTTCTGCCCGGAGTGCGTGGCGTGCTGGGTGAGGTCGAAGTCGCCGCGGTTGGCGACGCCCTCGAGCTCCTGCCAGCCGATCGGGAACAGGTACTCGACGTCGCTGGTGGCGCTCGAGTAGTGCGACAGCTCGTCGGCGCCGTGGGCGCGCAGGCGCAGGTGGTCGGAGCGGATTCCCAGCCGCAGGTACCACTCGCGGCGCTCGGTCAGCCAGTGCAGGTGCCAGCGCTCGGCGTCGGCGGGCGGCACGAAGAACTCCATCTCCATCTGCTCGAACTCGCGGGTGCGGAAGATGAAATTGCCCGGGGTGATCTCGTTGCGGAAGCTCTTGCCCACCTGGGCGATCCCGAACGGCGGCTTCTTGCGGGAGAACTGCAGGTAGTTGCGAAAGTTGAGGAAGATCCCCTGGGCGGTCTCTGGGCGCAGGTAGACGGTCGCGCCCTCCTCCTGCACCGGCCCCACGGTCGTCTGGAACATCAGGTTGAACGCCCGCGCCTCGGTCAGGTCGCAGTCGGGCGTCTCGCCGGGGTGCTTGGAGGGCTTGCGCCCGCACTGCAGCTGGTCGAGGTGGTCGGCGCGGAAGCGCAGCTTGCAGGTGCGGCAGTCGATCAACGGATCGGTGAAGCCGGCGAGGTGGCCGCTGGCCTCCCAGGTCCGCGGATGCTGGATGATCGCCGAGTCCAGCGCGACGATGTCCTCGCGCTCCTGCAGCATCGCCTTCCACCACTGCGCCTTGACGCTGTTCTTGAGCAGCACACCGTAGTGGCCGTAGTCGTAGCTCGAGCCCAGCCCACCGTAGATCTCGCTGCTGGCAAACACGAACCCGCGACGCTTGCAGAGCGACACGATCTTGTCCATCGTCACGGCGTCGGTGGGCATCGGTTGCAGATGCTATCCGGGCCTCGCGGGCTGGCACTCTCGCCTTGAGAGTGCCAACGATCCGGGGCTATACTTCGTAAAGCAATGCCGATTTATGAGTACCGTTGCCAGCAGGGGCACAAGTTCGAGGTCATGCAGCGGATGAGCGACGATCCGGTGATCAGCTGCGAGACGTGCGAGGCTCCGGTCGAGCGGGTCTTTCACCCGGTCGCCGTGCACTTCAAGGGCAAGGGCTTCTACAACACCGACTACGGGACCAAGAAGCGCGCCCGCGAGATGAAGGAGTCCAAGGAGTCCAAGGACTCCGGCGAGGGCAAGTCAAAGGCCGAGGGGTCGTCCAAGTCCGAGTCGGGCAGTTCGGACTCCAGCTCGAAGAAGAGCGAATCCGCGCCGCCCAAGGCGGCCTCGTCGGCGGACTGACACGACCCGCCCTCAGCCGTCGAGCAGCTTTGAGACCGCGCTCTGCACGCTCTGGGGCGTGACCGTCAGCGCGTCGCCGCCGTCGGAGAGCTGTTCGGAGCCGTTGGGCTCGAGGACCTGAACCGGGGCCGCGCCGCCGAGCTCGGACGCGGTGAACAGCGACAGCAACGTAAATCCGCCCATGTCGGTGCGCAGCGCCTGCGGCGCGTCCCAGGACGCCCACGGGAGGTGAAAGAACGTCGACGGCGACAGCAGTTGCGACTTGATCGCATTGAGGATCTGCTGCTGGCGCATCTCGCGCGTGAGGTCGTTCTCGGCGGGGTTGCAGCTGTTCTCGCGCGTCCGCGCGAGGATCAGCGCCTGCTCGCCGTCGAGGTGATGGGTGCCGGCGCTGAGGTTCAGCGTGAAGCCGCCGTCGGCGGTGCCGCCGCTGATGCTCGAGCAGACCCTGTCGGTCGTCAGCGTGATCCCGCCGATCGCGTCGATGAACTTCGGGAAGTTCGCCAGGTTGACGATGATGATGTGGTTGATCTTGATGCCCGTGAACAGCTCGATCGTCTTCAGCGCGAGCGCCGGGCCGCCGGCGGAGTAGGCGGCGTTGATCTTCGCCAGCCCGACGCCGGGGATGTCGAACGCGGTGTCGCGCGGGATCGACAGGCGCCGCGAGACGCCGCCGCCGATCCGCCACAGCATGATCGTGTCCGAGTTGCTGCCGGCGTCGCTGTAGTCCGAGCCAGGCTCCTTGGACCCCGCGCCGGTGCGCGGTCGCTGGTCGGTCCCGAGGATCAGCACCGTGTCGGTCGAGGTCAGCATGTTGCCGGCGCTGGTCAGCTCGGCCTTCGCCGCGGCGGGGATCGACCCGGCCTGGTCAGACGCGCTGACCATGAACAGCACGAACGACAGCAACACCCAGGCGACGAGCGCGAGCACGAGGCCCGCGAGCACGCGGCGCCACGTGATCCTCCGCCGCCAGCGGATCGGCCCGCGCGGGCGCCCGGGCTCGCGCCCCGGCGGCTCGGGCCGGGGCACGCCGGGCTCCTCCTCGCCGCGCAGCAGCGCGCGCAGCCCGCGCGGGCCCGCGCGGTAGAGCTTGTAAGGGCGCTGATCGAGGTCGCTGGGCATCTAGGACATATAGTGACGACATGCCGGCCCGCCGAACCATCGGCGTCGACATCGGTGCCACCAGGCTGCTCGCCGGCGCGATCGACGGAAGGCTCGGCGTCCATCACCGCGTCCAGCGGAGCGTGGCGGGGCTCGACCAGTCGGCCCTGATCGAGGTCGCCGTCGACGCGGTGCTGGAGGCGCGCCAATCGGCGGGCGCCGAGGTCGCGGCTGTCGGCTTCGGAGTTCCTTGTCTGATGGATCAGCGTAGCGGCCGGGCGGTGATTGCGGTCAACCTGCCGCTGTTCGAGATCCCGTTGGCGGCGCTGATGACCGAGCGCCTGGGGCTGCCGGTGTTCGTCGACAACGGCGCGAACACGGCCGCGCTGGCCGAGCATCGCGCCGGCGCCGCGCGCGGCTTCAGCGAGGCGGTCGTGCTGACGATCGGGACCGGCATCGGCAGCGGGCTGATCATCCGCGACGACGTGTACCGCGGCGCGGTCGGCGCCGGTGCCGAGATCGGCCACATGGTGATCGACCTCGACGGGCCTCGGTGCCAGGGCAACTGCCCGAACCAGGGCTGCTTCGAGGCGGTCGCATCGGGGATCGCGCTCACCCGCGAGGCGACCCGGGTCGCCCGCGAGCGCCCCGGCTCGGGACTCGGCAAGGCACTCGCCAGAGGGGTCGAGATCAGCGGGCCGCTCGTGACCGAGCTCGCGCACGACGGCGACGAGGCGGCGCTGGCGGTGATGGCGCTGATCGGCGAGCGGCTGGGCGTGGCGATCGCCAACTGCGTGAACATCTTCAATCCCCAGGTGGTGATCGTCGGCGGCGGCGTGATCGGCGCCGGCGAGCTGCTGCTGGCGCCGGCGCGCGCGGTCGTGGCCGCTCGGGCGCTGCCGCCGTCGCGCGACGAGGTGCGGATCGTCGCGGCGCGCTTCGGGGTCGAGGCGGGGATGATCGGGGCCGCGGCGCTCGCGTTCGACGGGCTCGCGGGGGCCCCGGTCGGATGAGCGCCGGCGGTCGCCTGATCGTCTGCCCGACGCCGATCGGCAACCTCGAGGACGTGACGCTGCGGGTCCTGGCGGCGCTGCGCGAAGCCGACGTGGTCGCGTGCGAGGACACGCGCCGCACGCGCACGCTGCTCGACCGCTACGGCGTCAACGCGCACCTGGTCAGCTACCACGAGCACAACGAGGTGCAGCGGGCCGGCGAGCTGGTCGCGCGGATGCGCGACGGCGCGGTCGTCGCGCTGGTGTCCGACGCCGGCATGCCGCTGGTCTCCGATCCCGGGTTCGTGCTCGTGCGCGCGTGCGTCGCGGCGGGCCTCGCGGTCGAGGTGCTGCCGGGCCCGTCGGCGGCGATCTCGGCGCTGGTCGCGTCGGCGCTGCCGGCCGACCGGTGGCGGTTTGCGGGCTTTCTGCCGCGCAAGCGGGGGGAGCTGCTGGAGGTGCTCGGCTCGCCGGAGACGGTGGTCGCGTTCGAGTCGCCGCGCCGCGTGGCCGCCTCGCTGGCGGTGCTGGCGGCGGTCGACCCGGAGCGGCCGGTGGCGGTCTGTCGCGAGCTGACCAAGATCCACGAGGAGGTCGTGCGCGGCAGCGCCGCGGAGCTGGCGGCGCGCTACGCGCAGGCGCCGCCGCGCGGGGAGGTGGCGCTCGTGATCGGGCCGGCACCGGCGCGCGCCGGCGAGGACCTCGCGCCGGCGCTGGACGCGCTGGCGCGGCTGGTGGCGGCGGGCGCCAAGCCGCGGGTCGCCGCCGGCGTCGTCGCGGAGCTGACCGGGGCCTCGGCGAACGCGCTCTATCGAGCGCTGACGTCGGGCTGATCTGGGGCTCTGCCCGGCGGGCGGGCGCGGGCCGCGCAATGTATCGCCGGGGAGGCGGCCTGCACCGGCGATACAGTGCGCCGCCGGCGTTCGGGCCGCGAGGCAGAGCCCCCCAACCTCGCGCGGATAGGCTGTGGGTCGATGTCCTTCTACATCACGACCGCGATCTCCTACGTCAACGCCCAGCCGCACCTGGGGCACGCCTACGAGGCGATCGCGACCGACGTGATCGCGCGCCACATGCGCCAGCGCGGGCGCGACGTGTTCTTCTTGACCGGGACCGACGAGCACGGCGAGCCGGTCGCCGACGCGGCCCATGCGCAGGGCGTCGAGCCCCAGGAGCTGGCCGACCGCAACGCCGAGCGCTTCAAGGCGCTGATGCCGCGGCTGGAGGTCTCAAACGACTTCTTCATCCGCACGACCGACGCGCAGCACCAGGCCAAGGTCCAGGAGGTGCTGACGCGCGTGCACGACAACGGGCACACGTACAAGGGCCTGTACGAGGGCTGGTACTGCCCGCGGTGCGCCGACTTCAAGGTCGAGAACGAGATCCTCGACGGCAGCTCTGGCCTGCAGGACGTGTCGCTGACGCGGGCGCGGCTGCAGTGGGGCGTGCCGGTGCCGTGGGACCCCGGCCACGTGTTCTACGTCTGGTTCGACGCGCTGCTCAACTACTACACCGCGCTCTCCTACGCGCGCCCCGGGACCGACCTGACCGACCGCTTCTGGCCGGCGACCTACCACATCATCGGCAAGGACATCCTCAAGTTCCACACGGTCTTTTGGCCGGCGCTGTTGATCGCCGCGGAGCTGCCGATCCCCCGCCACGTGTTCGTGCACGGCTTCCTGCTCGGCGCCGACGGACGCAAGATGAGCAAGTCGCTGGGCAACGTGCTGGACCCGTTCGAGGTGCTCGACCAGTACGGCCCCGACGCGCTGCGCTTCTATCTGATGCGCGACGTCGCGTTCGGCGCCGACGGGGCGGTCGGGATCGAGGCGGTCCGGGCGCGCTACGAGGCCGAGCTCGCCAACGAGTACGGCAACCTCGCGAGCAGGACGATCGCGATGGTCCGCCGCTACCGCGACGGCCGCGTCCCGGACACGGGCACCGACCCCGAGCTGGCGCGCGACTTCGCGGGGCTGGGCGCCCAGATCGCGGCGCTGATGGACGTCGCCGAGCCGACGCAGGCGCTCGAGCTGATCTGGCAGCGGGTGCGGCGCTGCAACCGCTACGTCGAGGAGACGGCGCCATGGCAGCTCGCGCGCGACGCCGGCGCGGCCGCCGTGCTCGACCGCGCGCTCGCGTCGCTGGGCGAGGCGCTGCGGGTGCTGACCGTGCTGCTGCACCCGTACATGCCGGCCAGCACCGAACGGTGCATGGCGGCGCTGGTCGCCGGGGCGCCGCCGGACGGCGCCGCGTTCGCGTTCGCGCGCGGCGAGTTTGCCGGCCGCTGCGGCGGCTGGGCGGTGGACGAGCTGGCGCCCTTGTTTCCCAAGCAGACGTGATCGACAGCCACACGCATCTGGACGCCTGCGAGCCGGCCGACGCCTTGTTGGTCGCGGAAGCCGCGCAGGCGGGCGTGACGCGGATCGTGACCGTCGGCATGACCGGTGCCTCGTGCCGGGCCGCGCTCGCCGCGGCCGAGGACTTCCCGCAGGTGCTTGCGGCGATCGGTCGCCACCCGAACGAGGCGGCCGGCTTCGACGACGCCGACCTCGCCGAGCTGCAGGCGCTCGCGGCGCACCCGAAGTGCGTCGCGATCGGCGAGACCGGCCTTGACTACTACCGCGACTACGCCCCCCGCACAGACCAGGAGCGGGCGTTCCGCGCGCAGATCGAGTTGGCGCGCGCGTGCGCGAAGCCGCTGGTGATCCACACCCGGGGTGCCGACGACGACACGCTCGCGATCCTGGACGCGGAGGCGAGCGGCGTGCGCGTGATCCTGCACTGCTTCTCGATGCCCGACCGGATCGATCAGTGCCTCGCGCACCCGGACTGGTGGATCTCGTTCGCCGGCAACGTCACCTATCCAAAGGCGGCGGGGCTGCGCGGCGCGGCGCTGCGGGTCCCTGCCGCCCGGCTGCTGGTCGAGACCGATGCGCCGTACCTGTCGCCCCAGGCCGTCCGCGGCAAGCCCAATCAGCCGGCCAACGTCGTGCACACCGCACAGGCGCTGGCGTCGCAGCGCGGGGTCGCGTATGACGAGCTCGAGGCGGCGATCGAGCGCGCCGCGGCGGCGGTGTTCGGGTGGTGAGCACCCGGCGCCGCGGCGGCGGTGGCGTTCGCGTGGTGAGCACCCG
>JBEKRJ010000319.1:0-6016 GCA_049518835.1 Solirubrobacteraceae bacterium | reverse complement strand
TGCGGCGCTCGTCGAGCAGGCCGCTGAGCTGGCCCGAGACGAAGAACTCCGCGACCGTCGCCAGCCCGTAGAAGAGCGTACCTATGCCGAACAGCTCGAGCGCGACGACGACCACCCGGCCGCCGTTGTCGCGCGGGTCGGGGATCGAGCCGAGCGTCGTGATCGTGTCGAGCGTCCACAGCAGGCCGTACGCCAGCGACGTGCCCTGGGTGACCATGAACCCGATCGAGCCGAGCACGGTCAGGACCACGAGCGCGGTCATCAGCATCGCGAGGCGGCGGATGAACAGGTGCAGCTCGCGCCGCGCGTGCGCCCGTTGCGCGCGGCGCCGCCGGCGCGCGATCAGCTCCGGTCGTTCAGCCATCTGCGCTCAATTCCTTTGCGGCCCTCAATAGTGGTAGGGCTCGCCGGCGAGGATCTTATGCGCGCGGTACAGCTGCTCGAGCAGCACGACGCGCGCGAGCTGATGCGGGAGCGTCAGCTCGCCGAGCGACAGGCGGTGCTCGACGGCCTTGAGGTCGAGCCCGAACGGGCCGCCGACGACGAAGCACAGATCGAGCCCGCTCTGGCGCCGGCGCTCGAGCAAGCGGCTGAAGGCGATCGAGTCCAGCTGCTCGCCGGCGCGATCGAGCAGCGACACGAACGCCCGCGCGGGCAGCCGCCGCGCGACCTGCTCGTCCTCGCGCAGCTCAATCGATTCCAGCCGCGCGTGACGGGCGAGCAGCCGCTGATAGTGGTGGACGTCGTCGGCGAACGGCGGGCGCAGCCGGCCGACGGCGACGACGACGATCCGCACGATGAGATACTAAGTGTGCATGGAAAGCAATAACCGGCCCGATCGGTACATCAACATCCAGATGGCGCCGGAGGCAATGGCCGGCGTCTACAGCAACTTCGCCAACGTCACGAACTCCGACTACGAGTTCACGATTACGTTCGCGCGCGTCGATTACGACGTCGAGAACGGTGAGCTGCCCGGCGTCGTCGTGTCGCGGATCAACCTCTCGCCGCGGTTCATGCGCGAGCTGATCGACGCGCTGCAGGACAACTACGTCAAGTGGCAGACGACCCAGGACGAGGAGGCGTAGCCGTTTTTACGTGGCGGCGCGACCACGCGACGGCCGCGCCGATCCGCTCGCGCGCCGGCGGGTGCGTCGCGAGCAGCCGCGTGAGCCACCGCGGCGGATCCAGGTCGGCGACGTTCTGCAGCGCGACGGCCCGCTCGAACGAGATGAACGCGTCGGGCGCCCCCGACAGCGCCAGCGAGTAGTCGTCGGCGCGGCGCTCGATCGCCCGTGACAGGCGGTTGGCGACCAACCCGATCGGCGCCGTCACGAGCGCGGCCGACAGCGCCAGCGCCGGCAGCCCGGCCGGCGTCCCGCGGTCCTCGGCGTCGGCGCTCGCGAGCGCCCAGCTCAGGCGCTGGGCGGCGCGCGCCGCGGCGGGTGCGACGATCGCCGCGTAGGCGATCCCGCGCGGCACGTCGCGGTTGCGCACGTGCGCCAGCTCGTGCGCGACGACGACCCGGACCTCGTCGGCGCTGTAGCGGTCCAGCAGCGTGTCGAACAGCACCACGCGCTTGGTCGGGCCCAGCCCGGTGACGTACGCGTTGGCGGCCGTGCCGCGGCGGCTTGCGTCGACCGAGTAGAGCTCGCCGACCTCGACCCCGGCCGCCTGCGCCAGCTCGAGCAGGTCCGTGCGCAGCTGCCCGTCGGGCAGCGGCGTGAAATCGTTGAACAGGGGATCGAGCAGCACCGGCGCGAGCCCGGACAGCGCCGCGCCGACGAGCACCGAGCCCGCCGCCGCGGGCAGCCACCAGCCGCGCGGGTAGCGGCGCGTGGTGGCGATCACAGCGCCGCCGGCGGCGGCCGCGAACGCGGCTTGGATCCCGGTCGCCTTGATCAGGTCCACGCCCCAGCCGCGCCACGACTGGGTCACGAGCCCGACCTTGCGCGCCCGCCGGCGGGCGACCGCGGCCAGCGGCAGCGACGGCAGCGTGAGCGTCGTCGCGAGCGTCGCGCCGACGGCCGCGCCGGCCGCGACCGGCCGCTTGGACGGCCGCTTGGACGGCCGGCGCAGCGGTGCCGGCGGGCGTCTGACGAGCAACGCCAGCGCGCCCAGATCGACCGCCGCGCGCGCCAGCGCCAGCGCCGCCTGGGGCCGTGCGTAGGCGGCGCCGCGGCGCACCTGCGCGGCGCTGAAGTACGCCTCGAGCGCCACCGGATCGGGCTCGATCGGGGGCTCGCGCGGGGCCAGCAGGCGCCCGCCGGCCTCCGCCGCGGCGAGCGCCAACAGCATCGATTGTAAAAAACCCGTGCGCGGACGCCGCTTCACCAGCGAGACTGTAGCCGTGCAGATCGCGGTCGTCTCCGACATTCACGGCAACAGACAGGCGTTCGAAGCGGTCCTCGACGCGATCGCCGCATCCGAATGCGGTGAGATGTGGTGCCTCGGAGACCTCGTCGGCTACGGCGCCGATCCCGACGCTTGCGTCGAGCTCGCGCGCCGCCACGCCGCCGTGTGCCTCGCCGGCAACCACGATCTCGGCGTGCGCGGGACGCTGCCGCTGGAGGAGTTCTCGCGCGGCGCGCAGCTAGCGGCGCAATGGACGCAGCAGACGATCACCGCGCAGACGCTCGAGTACCTCAACGCGCTCGAGCCGCTCAACCTCGAGGAGTCCGTCGGCCTCTACCACGCCAGCCCCCGCGACCCGATCTGGGAGTACGTGCTGTCGCCGCTGCAGGCCGAGCTGTGCCTCGACGTGCAGCGCCACCGGGTGTGCCTGATCGGCCACTCGCACGTGGCGCTGTCGTTCTCGCGGATCGACGGGGCGGCGGCCACGGGGCAGACGCGCGACGCCGGCGAGGAGCTCGACCTCGGCTCGGGCGAGTGGCTGATCAACCCCGGCAGCGTCGGCCAGCCGCGTGACGGCGACCCGCGGGCGGCGTGGCTCGAGCTCGACCTCGACGCGTCGGTGGCGCGCTACCGGCGCACCGAATACGACATCCCGGCGGCCGCCGCGGCGATTCGCGCGGCGCGGCTGCCCGACTCACTTGCCGAGCGCCTTGCGTATGGGCAATGAATGGTCTGACGGGGTGTGGCGGGTCGTCTGACCGGCCCCGCGCCGCCCGAGCGGGCCCTGAGCCTCTAAAGTCAGGCCGCGGATGGGTTATGCGCCTCGCGCAATCCTCGCCGGCATGCTTGGTTTTGCCGTATCGCTGCTAGCCGCCTGCGGCGGCGGCGCCGGCCTGCTGTCGGCCGATCAGTCAAGCACCTTGAGCACCCAGCTGGACGCGATCTCGTCGGCCGTCTCGGCCGGCAACTGCGGCGCCGCGCAGAGCGCCGCACGGGCCTTCTCCAGTGTGGTCGCGGGCCTGCCGGCGACGGTCAACACGACCCTGCAGAGCAATCTCGACCAGGGCGCGAGCACGGTCGCGGCGCTCGCGGCCCACGCTTGCGCCACGACCAGCACTGCCGCGACGACGCAGCCGATCACGACCTTGAGCACCACCACGACCGCCAGCACCACCGACACGACGAAGAGCACGAAGACGACCACGAGCACGAGCGCCACCACGACGCCGACGACCAAGACCAGCACCTCGACCGCCACCTCGACGATCCCGACCAGCTCGACCGCGACCGTGACGCCGCCTGCGACGAGCTCGACCGCCACGGCTACTACCACTGGTGCTACGACGAGCACCAGTGGCAGCGGTGGCAGCGGTGGCGTCGGCATCGGCGGGACCGGGGGCTCAGGAGGGTCCGGGGGCTCCGGGGGGTCCGGGGGGTCCGGGGGCGGGTCGGGCGGCGCGGGAACGGGCAACGGACAATGACGGGCACGACGACGATCGCAGGGCGCTACCGGATCGAGGGACGGCTCGGGGTCGGCGGCATGTCGACCGTGCATCTGGCGTTCGATCAGCGGCTCGAGCGCTACGTCGCGCTGAAGCTGCTCGCCGAGCACCTCGCCGACGATCCCACGTTCGTGTCGCGCTTCCGGCGCGAAGCGCTCGCAGCCGCGCGGCTCGTGCACCCAAACATCGTGCAGGTGTACGACTTCGGCCTCGACGAGGGGCACCACCAGCACTTCATCGTGATGGAGCACGTCCAAGGCCAGTCGTGCGCGGAGCTGCTGCGCGACCGCGGCCACCTCGACGTCGAGCAGGCGGTCGAGATCGTCACCCAGGCGTGCCGCGGCCTGGACTACGCGCACCGCCACGGGGTCGTCCACCGCGACGTCAAGCCGGGCAACCTGCTCGTGTCCGATGCGGAGGTCGTCAAGCTCGCGGACTTCGGGATCGCGCGCGCGGCCGACCAGTCGAGCATCACCCAGGTCGGCTCGGTGCTCGGGACCGCCGCGTACCTCGCCCCCGAGCAGGCGCGCGGAGAGGAGGCGGGGCCGCGCGCGGACCTGTACTCGCTCGCGGTCGTCACCTATCAGCTGCTGTCCGGGCGACTGCCGTACGAGGCGAACTCGCTGTCGGAGTTGGCGCTGCGCCAGCAGCGCGAGTCGCCGGCGCCGCTCGAGCAGCTCAACCCGGGCGTGGGGCCGGCGCTGGCGCAGATGGTGGCGATGGCGCTGTCGCTCGATCCCGACGGGCGCCCCGCCGACGCAATCGTGCTCGCCGACGCGCTGCGCGACGCGGCCGCCGGGCACGCCCCGATCTCCGCAACCGCCCCGACCGGCCATCTCGGGTCGCGCGCGGCGACGCAGGCGCTTCCGTATGGCGAGGCCGGCGCGCCGTGGGCTGGTGGCGCTGCCGGCGCTGCTGGGGCGGCAGGCCCCGGCGGCGCCGGGGGGCGTGATCGGACTTCGGCGACCGAGCGGATCGCGCCCGGAGAGCTACCGGTGCCGCCGCCGGCGGCGTGGGCCGCGCGTGGCGGTGGTGGCGCGGGTGCTGGTGGGCGTGGCGCGGGTGCTGGTGGGCGGAGCGCGGGTGCTGGTGGGCGGAGCGCGGGTGCTGGTGGGCGGAGCGCGGGTGCTGGTGGGCGGAGCGCGGGTGCGCGTGGCGCTGGCGGCGCGGGTGCGCGTGGCGCTGGCGGCGCGGGTGCGCGTGGCGCTGGTGGCGCGGGTGCGCGTGGCGCTGGTGGGCGGGGCGGGGCAGCGCGTCCCGCCGAGCAGCGCGCGTTGCGTGCGCCGACGGCGCCGCTGGCCCAGCAGGCCGGCGCTGGGCGTGCGCGCGGACAGGGCCGGGGCGGCCGCGTCGTGCGCCGGCTGCTGGCGCTGATGGCGCTGGCGCTCGTGTTCGTCGTCGCGGTCGCGGTCGCGGTCGTGATCGCAACCAACACCTCCTCGACGGTCGTGCACTACCGGGCCGTCGTGGCGAAGGACTTCCAGGGCGCCTACGACCAAGTGCAGACGCTGATCAACTCCTACACCAAGTAGCAGACGCCGGCACGGCACCGGCGTGAAGCTCCGCCGCGACCTGCTCCAGGCGCCCGGCGTCGATCGCGTCGCGCAGCGTCGCCATCAGTCGTGCGATCAGGCTCAGGTTGTGCTGGGTGACCAGCCGCAAGCCGGTCATCTCCCGCGCGTGCAGCAGGTAGTGCAGGTACGCGCGCGAGTAGCCGGCGGCGCACGTTGGGCACGGACAGCCGTCGAGGATCGGCGCGAGGTCGTGGCGCGAGCGTGACTTGACCAGATCCAGGCGCCAGCGGACGGCCGGGTCGGGTATGAGCGCGACGCCGTGGCGGCCGAGGCGGGTCGGCAGCGCGCAGTCGAACGTGTCGATCCCGAGCCGCACGCCCCCGATCAGGTCGTCGACGTCGCCGATCCCGAGCAGGTGGCGCGGTCGCGCCGGCGCGCGGCGCTCGAGCTCGGCGGTGGTCCACGAGACGACCTCGTGCATCTGCGCTTTGTCGCGCCCGAGCGAGCCGCCGATCGCGATCCCATCGCACTCGCTGGCGGCGACGATCGCCGCTGACTCGCAGCGCAGGTCGCGCTCAACTCCCCCTTGCACGATTCCGTAGACCACCTGCTCGGAGGGCCCGTGCTCGCGGTGCCAGCGCAGGC
>JBEKRJ010000318.1:0-6018 GCA_049518835.1 Solirubrobacteraceae bacterium | reverse complement strand
TCCCGTTTGAGCGCGCCGTCATCGCGCGCGGCGCCACGGCGCACCGTGCGAACGCGCCTCGCGCTGCTGTACAGCGGGCTGTTCCTCATCTGCGGCGCGGGGCTGGTGGCGATCACCTACGTGCTCGCGCGCCACGCCGGCGTGACGAGCACGCACACCTACGGCCCGTCGGTGGTGACGAAGGGATCGTCGGCGGCTAACGCGCCGCCGCCGAAGCTGCCCTCGCTGCAGCGGCTGCAGCGCCAGGACCTCGTCCGCCAGCACGCGAGCGACGTGCATCAGCTGCTGGTCTGGTCGCTGCTCGCGCTTGGGGTGATGACGGTCGCATCGATCCTGCTCGGGTGGCTGCTGGCGGCCCGCGTGCTGCGCCCGCTGCGGATCATGACCGCCGCCACCAGGCGAATCTCGCAGGAGAACCTGCACGAGCGGGTCGCGCTGATGGGGCCCGAAGACGAGCTGAAGGAGCTGGCGGACACGATCGACGGGCTGCTCGCCCGGTTGCAGGAGGCATTCGAGGCGCGGCGTCGGTTCATCGCCAACGCCTCGCACGAGCTCCGCACACCGTTGGCGAGGATCCGCACGGCGCTCGACGTGGCGATCGGAAAGCCAGCACCGATCCCGCCGGCGGTGAGTGAACTCGATCGCAAGGTCCGCGAGGGCCTTGACCGCGCCGACCGGCTGCTCGAGAGCTTCCTCGAACTCAGCCGCGCGCAACACAGCCAGCTGACAGAGCGCGCGGTCGTTTCCCTGGCGGAGATCGTGACCGCGACAAGCTCGCGGCCTACGACAGCTTCCTGCTGGGCTGGTGGCGCGAACACCGCCGCTACCGCCACCTCCGCGGCCGGCCGGTCGTCGTGTTCGCGTTCGCCGACATCGACGCGCTACGCGCCAACGCACAGCTCGCAGACACCGTGCTAAACGGGCGGCTCGGGATGATCGGCGTGCCAGCCCACGAATGGTGGCATCCCGGCCGCGAGCACATCTTCCTCGCGCTCGAGAAAGACCTGCACACCGCTCGCTGCGCTGCTTCGCCCTACCCACACCGCCCAGAGCCATGCGAGAACCACTCGCAGAGCACCAGCCGCTGTTGCGCGAACGCACGCTGCTGCCCGCGAGCATGATCGTCGAGGGCCAGCCGTGACCGAGCACCCGCAGGACTGCAAGCGCAGAGCCTCCGAGGCACGCGGGCCAGCTGCACGAGATCGTGAGCGCGATCGACGCTCAGCTTGCAGGCCAGCAGCGACAAATCGACGCCGCCGCCGCGCGGGCGTCAGCCGAGCCGCCACGGCCCTAGCCGCCACGGCCCTAGCCGCACGTGATCGGCCCGCCGGCATAGCACCCGACGATAACCAGGCCCGTGCGCCCGCACCGCGCTTAGGACTTGCACTGGCCACCTACCGCAACAGAAAGACGGGTCTCAAATGATGGTGATGAAGCGGCAGCGAGACATCGCGCTGGCAGCGCTCGCGATCACGCTGATCGTGATCGTGATGAACGCGACCAGCGGCGGCGGCACCGGAGCGGTGCCGATCACGCCGGCGATGCTGCACAAGGCGGACCAGCTGGCGGAAGCGACCGGCTCCGACTACGACTACGCCTGCCAGCTGTACGGCGCGCCGCGCCAGATCCTGTGCACCGGCCAGACGGGCAGCGAAGTCGAGTACCTCGTCTCCCCAAGCGGACAGCTTCAGCAAGAGCCCAGCCAATAAGCCCCTGACCGATCGCACAGTCGCACATGGCAGGCTCGGGAAAGAAGCTCCGCGGCGGCGGCGCGCGCCGCAAACAGTCCTCTCCTGCGCGGGCGGTGTCAGACGGCGGCCATGGACGGCCACCACACCCGCTGCGGCTGACCGTCGGCCAGGTGTTCTGGCCGCGCGCTGGCGGCCGGCGCCGCCCGCTCCTGCTCGTCCAGGTGTCGGGCGCCCGAGCTCGTGCGATGCGGCTTGAACCGCCCTACGAGCACATCGACGTGTCGGCCGAGCGCCTGCTCGCCCGACGTGACGACGGCCAGGGACGCCACTACAGCTTCCAGGGATGGCGCCCACGGCGCTACCAAACATGGGCGCAAGTCGTGACGAGCGACGGGCCACACGCGGTCCTCGTCGTTCCCGAGTGGCATCCATCGCGCCCCGTGCGCGTCCTCGCCAGCACACTGCCCAGTCAGGCGCGCGAGCCGGGCAGCTGGCTGAACGTCAACGCCGACCTGTCGCAATCATCCCCGTCGCAGCTCGCGGTCGCGCCGATCGCGGCGTGCGAGCCGCCGGCGCCCGCCGTCTGCCGTAGTCCCAACTGGCGACCGAGCGCAGTCGGCGACCGCCCGGGCGTGTCCGAGTACGGGGCCGGCTGTGGTGACATCGTGCTCGAGCTCGCAGACCAAGACAGCGCCGAGCTACTGAACCAGTGCCGCTTCTTCGTCGGCGAGCAGCCGCAACGCATCAAGGCCGGCGGCCGGATCTATCTCCCGCACCACGGTGCGGTCAGCGTGTACCGGCGACTGGTCAGATGTCGCACGTTGCCCAACGGCGCGTGGCTCGAGGGCGAAGCCGAGCTACACGCGCTCAATCGAACGATCCCGCTTGAAGGGGTCAAGGAGACCGGCGCCTGGCGATGGCGCTGGTGGCCACGAGCGATCGAACGCGAGAGTTGCGAGGACGACATCAACCGATACCGCTACGACCCACGCGAGCACCGCGGCGGGTACGTCTGGCGGCGAGCGCCGACCGGATGAACGCAAACGCCGCCGTTCACGTTCCGCCGAGTTCTCCCGCTCGATGCGCAGATGGTCAGATCCCGGATCGACCACGATTGCGTTGGCGCATCATCAGGCAAGCTTCTCGCCGGCCTGACGGCACCGGCCTCCTTCTCCATCCCAGGCGGCGTGACGTCAGATCCCGATGTTCAATTCGGGTTGCGCGGCGCGGGGGCGCCTTACAAGACCCCTTCCGGATTCGGGCGCCTCGCGCGACACGTCGCATGGTGTTGAAGGCCTGAAGCGGCATCTCGCAAGTGTCCCACCGACCCAGGACTGAACCTTCTCAGAATCGACCGATAATGAGAGGGCGGGCTTGAGAGGCCCTCCCGCCTCTCAGAACCCTTGGATTCGTGCCTGGAATGCGACGGTTCGGGTGGGCTGTAGTCGTCCGAGAGTTTTGCGAGGATCGCGCCTCGATGAGCACCACGACGACGCGCAGACGATCTGCTCGACGCGACAGGTCGCCTCCGGCCGCCCGGCCGGCCCGGCGGGATTGGTGACCTCCTCGGCTACGCGCGGGAGGGGGCTGGAGCTTTACCCAGCCGCGCGGCGTCATCTGGGAGTAGCGGCGCCTGTGCGCGCATCGGAAGCTTTGCTTGTGTGGCTGCCGTCCGCGCAGCCGGGGGACGCGGTTCTCAGGCGTTCGCGGTCTCGCGCTCGGCGGTCCTGAGCACGCCGGGGTGGCTTCATCATCCGTGCGCAACGCAACGCTTGATGTTTGTCGCGGTTGATCGCGAGGCGGGCCGCGGGTGTGATCTTCAGCGCTGGTTGGCCGGAGATCTTTGACCGCTTGGTGGCCGTCGCCGAGCGCGGCAAAGCTCATGCGGTGTCGATGACGCGCGTTTCGCGGGCGGCTTCGGCCCAGCTGACGTCGGGTGCCGCAAAGGCCGATTGTTGGAGCCTCCCGGCACCCCGTGGGTCCGGGTGGCCGGGCCAGTACGATCGCGACGCGATGATCGACTGCCCGACACGCTCGGACGCCGCGAAGTTGAGCGATGAGCAGCTCCTGGAGAAGCTGCGCGGGTTCGGTTTGGAGGGGGACCGCGCCGAGCTCGAGCGGCTGTGCGAGGGGGCGCTGTCGGTCGAGGGGGTCGTGCGCCCGTTGCTCGACCGCTGCGGCGCCGCGGCCAGGGACGGGCGGCCGCACGAGGACTGGATGTGGCTGTGCTTGCTCGAGCTGTGGCGGCGGTGGTGGCCCGAACGGGTGTGTGTCGAGTTCCTCGGCGACAAGATCCAGGCGGGCTACGACGCGCTCGAGCGCCGGGAGGCGACTACCGCGGCCGCGATCTGGCTCGACGCGTGGTCCGACGTCGTGCGTCTGTGCGATCTGACGGGGATCGACTCGATCCGAGAGTTCGATGACCGCTTCTCGATGTACCAATCGCTGTTCAACTGGAGCCAGGACCTGGAGGATGCGCTGGGGGACGCCGGGCGCGAGGATCCAGAGTTCCTGCGTGCGAGGATCGCGGTGTGCGAGGAGGCGCTGCGGCGGTTCGCAGACGAGGACGGGCTGATGGTCGAAAACCGCCGGCGCGCGGTCGCCGAGTCGTACTTCGAGCTCGGGGAGACAGACAAGGCCGAGGTGCTGTTCGACCAGTGGCTCGTTGCGGACTCTCGCTGGGGGTGGGGCTGGATCGGCTGGGCTGACTTGCACTTCTTCGCGAACAACCGGCCGAAGGACTACAGCCGGGCCGAGGAGCTGCTCCGCCGCGGCTACTCGACGCCCGGCGTCAGGGACCGGGTGGACATCGTCGACCGGCTCGTGCTGCTGTATCGCGAGACCGGACGTGACGAGGAGGCCGAGGCGCTTGTAGCCGAGGCCAAGCGAATTAGCCGTTCGAAGTCCGGCGCGAGCGTCTGACGGACGATCCACCTGCACGACGCCGGCGACCGCGCCGTCGTGCGCGATACGGCAACTGCCACCTTTGAGGGCGAGGGACTCCCGCTCGACCGCTTGACGGAGATCGTCGAGGCGCTCGACGCTGCGCGGCCCTCGATACGTCCGAGGCAAGCAACCAAGGTGGCACGCAACGCTCCGTGTCCGTGCGGGAGCGGCCGGAAATACAAGAAGTGCTGCGGCTCAGGTTCTGACTGACAGCCGTGTCGTCTGAGGCCGAGACGAGATCATCCACTTCACTCGCGGCCTGTGCTCGAACGCCGGCGCGATGTCTTGGGTGTCGCGAGCCGTGGCGCAGAGCCCTCTACTTTGCTCCTCGGGCCAGCTACCCGAGGAGAGGGCCCATTCGGCGGTAGGGGCGGCCGGTGCAGCGCTGCCCGCCGCCAAGACGCAACGGTTGCGATCTCGTCGTTCGTAGATGCACGTAGGACAGGACAGCTACTGAAGGCGTGGGGGCGAGCTCAAGGACGGGAAGGTTTGCGGTCCCCCTTCGGCCTCGGCCGAGGGGGAACTGCACCTTTGCCACGGATTCGCGAGTCCGGGCGGGCGGGAAGGTCACGAGGGTTCCCCGGTCATCGTTTCGTGCTGGATAACGTTCGTGACGAGAACGGCTCCGCAAATCAAGCGGTTCTTCGTTTCTGCTGTTAGGACCCAGGTCGCGTATGTAGAGAACTTAAGCCCCCGGCGGTAGTCGAACTTCTCCGCTGCGCGGACGAGACCGATCGTGCCCTCCTGGATCAGGTCGAGAAACGGCAGCCCCTGGTTGCGGTACTTCTTCGCGATCGAGACCACGAGCCGCAGGTTGGACTCGACCATCCTCTGCTTGGCGTCCAAGTCACCGCGCCAGATCTGCTTGGCGAGCTCAACCTCCTCCTGAGCGCTCAGCAGCCGCACCTTGCCGATCCCTCTCAGGAGCACCTGCAGGCCGTCGGTCGTCGCGTCGGGCTCCAGATCCAGCCCAGCTCCGCGGCGGGCGTGCGGCTCGGGGGGCGTGCGGTCGATACTCGCGCTCGCTGCATCGGCCGGGTCGATCTCCTCGACCAGCTCGATCTCGCAGCGCTCCAAGATGCGGTGCAACTCCTCGACGTCGGCCTCCTCGAGGCCGATGTCGGCCGTCGCGGTTGCGATCTCGGCGTATGTGATCACGCCGACGTGCAGCCCGCGGGCGATCAGACCCTTGACCTGTTCAAGCTCCTGAAGCTCCGCTACTGACATCTGGCGCTCACGACACCGCGTGGCTTGCCGGTTGGGGGCGACCGATCTCCCGACGTGAGGAGAAGCCGGGGGCCGGTGAGATCGTGGCCGGAAGCGCGAAAGCTATTAGCCGCGATCCGCAGACGGGACACAGATCGCCGATTGGATCGCCTTC
>JBEKRJ010000317.1:0-6021 GCA_049518835.1 Solirubrobacteraceae bacterium | reverse complement strand
AATGACGCTCTGACGCTGGGAGGTCGGTCCAATCGAGGCGAGGTCCGTCCCGGCCTGCCCGGGCCAGTACGCAGCGGCGCCTTGACGGCTACGCGATCCGGCCCGAGGCAAGCCGCGCCCGGGTCCGACCGAGCATCGACTCAGACACCCGATGCCCGCCAGAACGGAGGCGAACTCGGCGACGCGGCGTGGCTGTATGAATGGGCCTGCGAAGCGCTCCGTCCGGCTGCAACACGGTCAGGCGGATTAAGGGAAGGCTAGGCGAGTTCTGCACACCAGCAGAATCCGGAGACTAGACTGCTGACGTAAGCGTGGAGGTGCATGGCGACGGCACCGAGGGGCTGAGAACCGGGGGTTCACTAGTCTAGATTCCGGCGTTGTTCTCAAGCTTCCTGCTTGCGCTCGTCGATGACGCGCTTGGCTTTGTGTGTCGAGCGCTCGATGGAGCCGTCCGGGAGCACGATGACCTTTTGTGGCTTCACGCCGATGCGTGCCTTCAAGGCATTCGAAGCGCGCTCCGCCACACGCTCGTCGGGCTCGGGGTTGTCATCGGATTTTTCGATCGTGACCTGGTAATGTGACGTAAAGCTTTCCTCCGTGATGCGGATGTTGTACTCGCCCGTGACGCCTTCGAGGCCGCGCACGACGAACTCGATGTCGGACGGATAGACGTTGACGGCCGAGACGATGAACATATCGTCCTTGCGGCCGTCGACGTAGATGCGACCCAGGGTCCGGCCGCATGCACATTTGTCGGTCACGAAGCGGCCGATGTCGCCGGTGCGGAAGCGGATCAGCGGCCGTGCGTGTTTGCGCAGGGTCGTGTAGACGAACTCGCCGCGCTCGCCGGCCGGCAAGATCTCGCCGCTGTCCAGATCGACGGTCTCGACGAGGATGTGGTCCTCCGCGATGTGCAGGCCGTCGTGGTGTTCGCACATCGCCGCGCAGGCGCCGAAGATGTCCGAAAGGCCGTAGAAGTCATAGAGGTCAGCCCCCCAGAGTTCCTCGATGGTCTGCCGCGTCGCGGGAATCGAGCCGCCCATCTCCCCGGCGACGAAGATGCGTTTGATGCCAAAGTCCTTCTTCGGGTCCACCCCGGTCTTCTTCGCGGTCTCGCCGAGGTACCACGCATAGGACGGGCTCGTCCAAATCGCCGTCGGTTTGTACTCCCTGAGGATGAAGATAAGCCGCTCAGACGGCAATGTGCCGCCCCAGATGCAGAGCGCGCCGAGGTTTTGCGCGCCGATGACATCCGGGCCGCCGACGTAGAGCGAGAAATTGAGCGCGTGGATGTAGCGGTCATTCTTGCGCAGACCTGCCATCCAGAACAGGCGGCTCTCCACGTCCTGCCACTCGTCGAAGTCCCTCCTCGTGAACGGGCTCATCGTTGGCACGCCCGTCGATCCCGACGAGGTGGAGACGAAGATGACGTCGTCTTCGGAGACAGCCGCGAGTTCGCCGAGGAAAGATCCGACGCCCTGCGCATCGCGCTGCGTCTTCTTGTTGACGAATGGACAGCGCTCGATGTCTTCCAGGCTCTGGATGTCCGAGGGTTTCACGCCGGCGTCGTCAAATGACCTTTTGTAGTACGGCGCGCGCTCGTATGCAAACTGCACGATTTCCTTCAAGTCACCGAGCTGTTTCTGCTCCAGCGCCTCGCGCGGCGCGGTCTCCAGTGCTTCGTCCCAATACTTGCCCATGCTGAGCATCCTCCTGTTCTGTTGATCTTCGGGCCGTTTGCCGCGCTGGCTAACGCGCACAAACCTGGCCCCGTGTACGAGGTGGTGAGGCCCACCCGGAACCGGCCCAGCTATTCTGCGACCGCGCGGCTGGGGTCGGCGAGACGCAACAAACCCCGGAGTAACGCATCGAACGTGAGCCCGACGATCCCGATCGCGATGATGCCGGACATAACGAGGCTCGTGAGCAGGTAGTTACCGGCTTGGAGGATGAGGAAGCCGACACCATTCGTGGCCGCGATCATCTCGACGGCGACGATGCTTGTCCACGCGCCTCCCATCGACAGTCGCATCCCCGTGATGATTCCGGGCATGGCGGCCCGGATCTGAACGTGAAGCAGCGTGTAGAGCCGGGACGCGCCCAGGGTCCTGGCACATTGCTCGAGCTCGGGCGGCACCGCGTCGAGGGCGGCGACGGTCGAGACGATCATTATCGGCAGCACTGCGATGATGATCAGCACGATCTTCGGTAGTTCCCCGACGCCGAACCACACGATCAGAAGCGGGATGAACGCGAGCGGCGGCAGGGGCCGAGTGAGCTCGATGACGGGGTCGATCATGTCGCCGAGGGAACGCCAATTCCACATCACGGCGCCGATCAGGACGCCGGCCGCGACGGCGATCAGGAAGCCTTCGAGAATGCGGCGGCCGCTCACGACGACGTCTTTCCAGAGCGGATCGCTTGCGGAGGGATACGGCCGGTTGAGGTAGTGAAAGAACGTGTGGGCTGTCGTCTGGACACTGGGCAAGATCGTGGAGTCCGCGACGATCAGCGCACCGATCTCCCAGACGACCAGGAGGATCAGCACGCCGGTGAGCTTGCGCGCCGTGCGTCGCAACCGCGCCTGACGAATCCGGCGGCGCTGCGCCGCGAGGTCGAGCCTCTCATCCCCCAGCTCCCAATCGGGCACGCGGCCATCGAGCACGGCGTCCAGCGTCGTCATTGGTGGGCTCCCTTCGCTTGGGCTCCGGCGCGCGCGCGTTCACGTCCGCGGCCGTCGTCCGGCATCAGCGTCCGGCGGATCCGGCGCTTGATCTCGAGGAACTCGGGTGTTTCGAGGTCCTCGTACGCCCGCGGCCGCGTGAGTCCGATCGGGACGTCCTCGACAATCCCGGCCGGACGCCCGCCCATGACGCACACGCGATCGCCGAGGAGAATCGCCTCTTCGATGTCGTGGGTCACGAACACGATCGTGATCCGGAACCGCTCCCACATGTCGAGCAGGAACTCCTGCATCCGCGCGCGAGTCATTGCGTCCAGCGCGCCAAACGGCTCGTCCATCAGCAGCACCGACGGACGGCTGATGATCGCTCGGGCGAAGGCCGCGCGGTGGCGCATGCCTCCCGAGAGCTCCTTTGGGTAGGCCTCCTCGAAGCCGGCCAGCCCGACCGTCGCCAGCACGTCGTCGATCTCGTCGCGCGTTGCCTGCGAGCGCGCCGAGCGGCGACGCTGCGCCTTCGGGCCAAACGCCACGTTCTCGCGAGTGGTCAGCCACGGAAACAGCATCGGGCTCTGGAACATCATCCCCCGTTCGGCGCTCGGTCCCTTGATGCGGTGCCCGTTGACCTCGGCGACCCCTTCGTCGTACGGGAGGATGCCGGCGAGAACATTCAACAGCGTCGATTTCCCGCAGCCGGACGGCCCGAGGAGGCACACGAACTCGCCGCGGGCGACGGTCAGGTTGACGCCCGCCAGCGCGGGCGTCCGGCGCCCGGCCCGCTCGAACGTCTTTCCGATCCCGACCGCTCTAACGAGTTCGCGATCGCCGTCCCCCGGCTCGCTCGCATTCAGCATTTGCCTGCCAGTGCGTTTGCCGCGAACGTCGAGTTGATGTGCGCTGCCAGTGTCGCCGCCGTCGGGACGCTGGGAATCCGTCCCTGCTGCTTGTCGAAGATTGCCGTCTTCGTATACGAGGCGAGAATCGGGCTGTTCGCACCTCCGCCAAGCCAGTGCAGCTCCTGCGAGATCGGGATGTAGTAGGGGAGATATGCCGCCGTGGAGCTCACGGCCTCCGACGCGGGAACGCCGAGCAGCTTGGCGCTGTCGGAGAAGTAGGTCTTGTTGTTCGCGCCGAACAGGTCCTTAGTGGCCGCCACCTCGGCGCAGACGTACTTCTGCACGGTGGCTGGACTGTTCCTGACATCGTCCTCGGTGACGACGAGCACATCGAGCGAGGGATAGCCGAGGTTGGCGATCGCCTTCGCGTCGGTGAGCGCGTGCGCGCCCTTGGCCTGAAGCTGCTGCTCCAGCGCGCCCTCAACATACGCGCCTGCGATATCGCCGGCCAGGAAGGCGGCGGTCGCCGCCTGCTCGCTGGCAAAGCCCAGGACAGTCACCTTGCCCGTCAGGCCCTCCACCGTGAGCCAGCCGCGGAGCTCATAATCCTCCGAGGAGCCCTCCAGGTCGCCCACGGTCTTTCCTTTCAGCTGCTGGGGCGAGGTGATCGAGGCCGGGACCATCAAACCGTCGGCGTCGAAGCTCTGGGCCCAGATGACGTCGATCGGCGTCCGGTTCGCGATCGCCGCAACCGTGGGCGGATTGCCGACCCCGGCGACCAGGTCGAAGGCACCGGCACGCATCTCGGCCAGGGCCGTCGCGCCCGCCGTGATCGGTATCCACTTGATGTTCGCGCCGGCTTGGGCCTGGAGCGAGGGGACGCTGCCGATCACGGTCTCCGGTTCGGCGACGAGACCGGTGAAGTAGCCGATCGACAGACTCGACTTCGTGCCCTTGCCGGATGCCGATCCGCTCCCAGATGTCACGGCCGCGTTGGATGAGCTGGAGCTGGCGCTCGAGCCGCAGGCCGTGATCACGATCACTGCCGCTACAGCGACAAGGCCAGCGGCGATAGGACGTTTGTGTCGGACGAGATGACTCACGGTGTCGCGCTCCTCAAATTCCCAGACTCATGATCTGCTACGAAGCATCGACGCAAATCTACACTAAGATCATCGAGTTCATAGTTTAAGCGAGTAAGTGCGGCTCGCGACCAACGTCGGGCGACACACAGGTACGTCCGGTGCGTTCGTTTGATCGACGCGCCTGCGCGCTACGCCGTTGCAGACGCGACGCGCCGGCCCTCGCCGCCGGCCGCGCGGACCTCGGCTCCGTCGGCGTCGAATAGCCCCTCGACCGAGAAGTAGCGCTCCCCGGTGTCATACGAGAACGTCAGCACGACGCTGCCGTCGGGGATCTCGGGCAGCTTCTTGGCGACCGCTGCAAGCGCTGCGCCAGAGGATGGCCCGACGAAAATGCCCTCTTCGCGTGCGACGCGCACCGCGTAGGCGAACGCATCCTGCTCGCTGACGGCGATCACGCCGTCGATCGTCGCGAGGTGAAGGTTGTGCGGCACGAAGCCGGCGCCGATCCCCTGCAGGCGGTGCGGCGCCGGCGCGCCGCCGCCGATCACCGGCGACTTGTCCGGCTCGACGGCGAACGTCCGCAAGCGCGGAAAATGCTCCTTGAGCACCTCCGACACGCCGCTGATGTGCCCGCCGGTACCGACGCCGGTGATCAGAAAGTCGAGCCCATCGGGGAAATCGCGCACTACCTCGACGGCGGTCTGGCGGCGATGCACCTCGACGTTGGCCTCGTTCTCGAATTGCTGGGGCATCCACGCTCCAGGCGTGGTCGCGACGATCGCCGCCGCGCGGTCGATCGCTCCTTTCATCCCCAGTTCGCGCGGAGTCAGTTCGAGATCCGCCCCGTAGACGGCAAACAACCGCCGGCGCTCGATCGACATCGACTCCGGCATCACCAACAGCAGCCGGTAGCCCTTGACCGCCGCGACGATCGCCAGCCCTACGCCCGTGTTACCGGACGTCGGCTCGACAATCAAGCTGTCGGGGCCCAGCAGTCCCCGGCGCTCGGCGTCCTCGATCATCGACAGCCCGATCCGATCCTTGATGCTGCCTCCGGGGTTGGTCCGCTCGGCCTTCATCCACACCTCGACGCGCTCACCGAACAAGCGGTTGATGCGGATGTGCGGCGTGTTGCCAATCGTCTCGAGAACATTGTTGAAGCGCATCGTCATCTCCATGGTCCGCGCCGGCGGCGATGCCCCGGCGTTGTGGTCAGATATTGGTTGCCTACCCGGTTTGCCACGCACTCGATGAGTGCGTGGAGCGTCCAACCTTGGGCTAAGGACCCGCGGAGGAATTATTGGGGGTTTTGACGGCGTCTGGACGCGCCTGGCGCCACCGGCTCGCCCTCACTTGCCACCAGCAATATCGGGGCGAGCCGGCGGCGCCAGCCACGCCCAGCCACTCGCCAAATTCCCCC
>JBEKRJ010000316.1:0-6037 GCA_049518835.1 Solirubrobacteraceae bacterium | reverse complement strand
CCAGCGGCCGGCCAGGGGCAAAGCGGTGACAGTCGTAGCCAAGGCCGCTCCTGGCCGCCATCGTCAACGCTGCGCGAGCAGCAGCTCGGCGACCCGCAGGTCGGTCGGCGTGGTCACCTTCAGGTTGCTCGCGCCGGACGGCACCAGCCGCACCGTCCCTCCGGTGCGCTCGATCAGCCAGGCGTCGTCGGTCGCCGCGCCGAGCAGCTCGTCGGATGCGCCTCGCAGGGCGGCCGCCAGCGCCGCGCGGCGAAACACCTGCGGCGTCTGCACCGCCCACAGGCGGGCCCGGTCCAACGTCCGCGTGACCGTGCGCCCGTCGCCGCCAACCTCCTTGATCGTGTCCGCGACCGGCGCCGCGGCGATCGCGGCGTCGGCCCCGGAGCGCTCGAGCTCGGCGAGCGCGCGCGCGAACAGGTCCGGATCGGCGAGCGGGCGGGCGGCGTCATGGACGATCACGGGGTCGCCGGCGCCGGCCGCGTGCAACGCCGCGCGGACCGACTGTGATCGCACCTCCCCGCCGGGCACCGCAATCGTTCCAGCCGGCGCGGCCCCGAGCTCGTCGGCGGGGAGCGCGATCACGATCTCAGTCACAGCGGGGACGGCACGCAATGCGGCGACGCTCCAGTGCAGCATCGGCCGGCCGGCAAGCATGACGAGCGCCTTGGGCCGGCCGGACCCAAGGCGCTCGCCACGACCAGCGGCCACGATCAACGCGACCGCCGCCACAGTTGCGCGCGACCCTACTTGGCGGCCGCCGCGAGCTTGCCGGCGCCGTCGGATTGGCCGGCTTCGGCGAGCAGCCCGTGCAGATGCTCCTCGACCTGCTCCTCGTTCATTGCCAGGGCGTACATCAGCTCCGAGGCGAGCACCTTCTTGGCCCGCGTGAACATCTGCTTCTCGCCCGTCGAGAGACCCTTCTGGGCTTCACGAATCGCGAGGTTGCGCACTACCTCGGCGAGCTCGTAGATGTCACCGGTCTTGATCTTGTCGCGATTGTGCTTGAAGCGCCGGTTCCAGTTCTTGGGCATCTCCGAGCACTCGTCCTGGAGCACCGCAAGCACCTTCTTGACCGTCTCCTCGTCGATCACGCGACGCAGGCCGGCGAGCGCGGCGTTCTCGGTCGGCACCATCACGGTCATGTCGTTGTGCAGGATCTTGATCGTCAGGTACTCGCGTCTCTCGCCGAGCACCTCCTTGAGCTCCTTGCGCAGCACCTTCCCCGCCCCGTGGTGCGGGTAGACGACGCTGTCGCCAATCTCGAAGTCGACTTGCGGGAGCGGTTGAACTACCTCGAGATCCTCCAGCTGCTCTTCCATTAGCTCGGCGATGGTGTCCTCCTCTATCTCGAGCGGGGCGTGGCCCGCGCGGCATTGCACTACGTTTGCAGATACCTGTCTACGAGGTTGATCTCCTGCTGGCGGCGAAGGCCCTCCCGTATGTCCTTCGCCCGGATCTCGCCGACGCCGTCGACGGTCTCCAGCTCGCCGTCTGTCGCGGCGAGCATTTCCTCGAGTCCGCCAAATGCCGCGACGATCCGCTGGACGACGAGCTTGGGCAACCTTGGGATGCGCCCCAGGATGCGGAAGCCACGCGGCGAGATTGGGTAATCGAGCGTGTTGAGCTTGCGATCGTAGCCCAGCAACTCGGCCAGGCGACCAAAGTCGAGCAGGTCCTGATGGGCCAGGCGCACGAGGTGGTCAAACGCGACCGAGAAGGCCTCGTCGTTGTCCTCGACGAGGTAGTCGTGCACCAGCGACGCCTTGTCCGCCGACACGCCCACCATCGTCTCGTCGAGCTGCATCTCGATCAGCCTTCCTTCGGTGCCAAGCTCGACGATGTGGCGTTCGATCTCGACCGCCATCCGCGTCACCAGCTCGGCCCGCTGCAGCACGGTGAGCACGTCGTGCAGCGTCGCGCCGCCCTCGAACTCGAGCGCCGTCAAGCGCGTCGAAACCTGGTCCAGCCGGCTGCGGTACTTGTCCAGCGTCGCCAGCGCCTGGTTTGCCTTCGCGAGCACGACGGGGATGTTCTCCAGGATGTAGCGGACCCCGTCGACATACAGCGAGACGACCTCGCGGCGCTCGGACACGGCGATCACGAACGCGTTGGTCTGCTTGGAGACCCGCTCCGCGGTGCGGTGGCGAGTTCCGGTCTCGAGCGTCAGGATCGTCGGATCCGGCGTCAGCTGGACGTTTGCGTGCAGGATCTTGGTCGCGTTCGAGCTCAGCGCGATCGCGCCGTCCATCTTCGCCAGCTCGTACAGCAGCGCCGGCGAGTACTCGAGCTCGAGCTTGATCCCGCCCGAGAACAAGAACGACAGCTCGTCGGTGTCGCCGATCACGATCAGGGCCCCGGTGTGGGCGTGCACGATGTTGTCGATCCCCTCGCGCAGCGCGGTACCGGGAGCGACCATCTCCAGCGCCCTCACCATCCGGGTCTCCTGTCGAGATTCGAGCTCTTCTTTGAGCTCTTCCCCGGAACGCGACGGCATCGAGGCCAATTTTACCCGCAATCGATCGCCTCGGTTACCGCAGGCGATCGCGGCGGTTCGCGCCGCGCCGGGCCGCGCAGCCACGACCGCCCGCGCCGGACTGCCGTCACGCCGCGAGCGCCTGCGCGCGCTGCTCGCCCAGCGCGCCCGCCAGCGCCGACTGCAGCGTCCGGTGCGCGCCCGGCTCGGTCACCGGACGCAGGCCAAACTTGTCGGCCTCGGCGAGCCGCCGGTCGCCGTGCGCGACGCTGCGCAGCTCGCCGGTCAGGCCCAGCTCGCCGAAGCACGCCAGCGGCTTGCCATCGCCGCCGGTCAGCGCGATCCCACGGGCTGCGCTGGCGACCGCCAGCGCAATCGCGAGGTCGGCGCCGGGCTCGTCGGCGCGAACCCCGCCCACGACGTTGACGAACACGTCTGCGGCGCCCAGCCCGATCCGCCCGTGGCGCCCGAGCACGGCCAGCACGAGCGCGACGCGGTTGCGGTCAAGGCCGGCGACGACGCGCCGGGGCGGCACCAGCTCCGACGGGCAGACGAGCGCCTGCACCTCGACCAGCAGCGGGCGCGAGCCCTCCATCGCGCACAGCACGACGCTCCCCGGCGCGCGCGTCGCCTCGCCCACGAACCGGGCGGAGGCGTCGAGCACCTCGACCAGCCCGTGGTCGCGCATCTCGAACACGCCGGCCTCGTTGGTGGAGCCGAACCGGTTCTTGATCGCGCGCACGGTGCGATACGTCCGCTCGCGCTCGCCCTCGAACTGCAGCACGCAGTCGACGAGGTGCTCGAGCACCCGCGGCCCCGCGAGCGAGCCCTCCTTGGTCACGTGCCCGACCAGCAGCACCGCGATCGCCAGCGACTTGGCGACCCGCATGATCTCGCCCGCGACCTCGCGCACCTGGCCGACGGACCCGGCGGCACCCGACAGCTCGCCGCAGTGCAGCGTCTGCACCGAATCGACGACGCACACCTCGGGCCGCTCGCGCTCGAGCGTCGCCAGCACCGTCTGCAGATCGGTCTCCGCGATCACCGGGATTCGCAGCGGCGCCCCGCCCGTCAAGCGCCGCGCGCGCAGCCGGATCTGGGCGGCGGACTCCTCCGCCGACACGTACAGCGTCCGCCTGCCGCCGGCGACGAGGTTCGCCAGCGCCATCGTCGTCAGCGTCGACTTGCCGATCCCGGGCGCGCCGCCGATCAGCACCAGCGATCCGGGCACCAGCCCGCCGCCGAGCACGCTGTCAAGCTCGCCGATCCCGGTCGCAAGCCGGGTCTCCTCGTGCGCGGGGACGTCCCCGAGCGCGATCGGCACGACGGCCGTCCCACCCCCGCCGCCGCCGGCAGCGCGCGCCGCGACCGGACGCGGGCGGGCCTGCTCGACGAGCGTGTTCCACTCGCCACAGCCGGCGCAGCGTCCAGCCCAGCGAGCGGCTTGCGAGCCGCACGCCGAGCAGAGGTAGGTGGTGGTCGGGCGCGCCATCGACAACCAGGCTACGCCGGGGCGCCGACGGACCGCCACGCACGCACCGGCCCGCCGCCCGAGCCTCTACGCTGGCGACAATGACCGGGCCGCCCCCCTACATCGCCTCGCGGCGCGCCACCGCGCGCGCTCGCCGGCGCCGGCGCCGGCGGGCGACGCTGGCCGGCTGCGCCGCGCTGGCCGTGGCGCTGCTCGCGGTCGTGCTGATCGTCGACGGTAGCGGCGCAACGCGCGGCGGGCGCGACGCGCCGGCCGCGACCACCGGTCAGTCCGCATCGATCGCCTCGCGCGGCTCGCACCGTGCCGAGACCGCGACCGCGACCGCCGCCGCCAGCCGCGCGACGGCCGAGATCAAGCGCCTGATCGCGCTCGGACGCCCGATCTACTGCGCCGGCCCGCACGGCAACGAGGTCGCGTTCACATTCGACGACGGGCCCGGCGTCTACACGTATATCGCGGTCAAGAAGCTGCGCCAGGCGCACGAGCGCGCGACGTTCTTCGTCGTCGGGCGCAACATCGACCCGTTCCCGGGCTGGCTGCCCAAGGAGCTGGCGCTCGGCGCGATCGGCGACCACACGTGGACGCATCCCGAGCTGATCGAGCTGTCGCCGAGCGAGATCTACACCCAGCTCGCGCAGACGGCGCACCGGATCCAGGCGGTCTCCGGTGAGCACGTCGAGCTGTGGCGCCCACCGTACGAGCTGCACGATGCGACCACCGACCGGATCGCCCGCCGGCTCGGGTTGCTCGAGATCCTCTGGAGCGTCGACTCCGCCGACTCGCTCGGCGCCAACTACGCGGGGATCATCCACAACGTCGAGGCCGGCCTGCGCCCGGGCGCGATCGTGCTGATGCACGAGAACCACGGTCAGACGATCCGCGCGCTGACCACGCTGCTGCCTGAGCTGCGCCGGCGCCACCTGCGGTCGGTCAGCGTGCCCGAGCTGCTCGCCAGCGACCCGCCGTCCTCACGTCAGGTGCTCGAGGGCGGCCTCGGCTGCGGCGTCAAGCAGCCGCTCGCAGGCTCGGGCAGCTAACGGGCTCTGCCTCGCGGGCCCCGTGGGCGGCGCAGCGTATCGCCGGTGCGGGCCGGGTCTTCGGCGATACAGTGCGCCGCCCGCGTCCGGACCTCGAGGTAGAGCCCCAAACCGGCCCCTCCAGGGGAGCCGTACCGGCGCCACCACCCTACCCGGGCGGCGGCGCCGGCCTGTCAGTCAAAATGGCTACGCGTGCTCGGGAGCGTCGTCGGGCGCCACCGGCGTCGCCGGCGCGTCCTCCGCGCCGTCGCCCTCGCCGCGCCCGTCGGCGCCAACGCCGACCGGCGTCGGCTTCGGTGCCGGCTCGATCACGGTCAGCTTCACCTCCCGCTCGGCGCCGCCGTCGGTCCCGGCGGGCTCGACCACCACCGTCGACCCCTCCGGCACCTGCGAGCGCAGGACGAAGTCCGCGAGCGGGTCCTCGACGTAGCGCTGGATCGCACGGCGCAGCGGCCGCGCGCCCATCGCCGGGTCCCAGCCCTTGTCGACGAGCAGCTCCTTGGCCTCCTCGGACAGCTCGAGCTGCAGCTCGCGCTCGGCCATCGACTCGCGGATCCGCCGCAGCAGCAGCTCGACGATCTGCTTGATCTCGTCCTTGGCGAGCTTGTGGAAGACGATCACCTCGTCGATGCGGTTGAGGAACTCGGGCCGGAAGACCTTCTTCAGCTCGCCGGTGATCCGGTTCTTCATGTCGTCGTAGGTGATGCCGGTCTCGTCGTCGGACACCGCGAACCCGAGCGGCGTGTTGCGCGCGATCTCCGAGGCGCCGATGTTCGAGGTCATGATCACGATGCAGTGACGGAAGTCCACCGTCCTGCCCTGCGCGTCGGTCAGCCGGCCGTCCTCGAGAATCTGCAGCAGGATGTTGAACACATCCGGGTGCGCCTTCTCGATCTCGTCCAGCAGCAGCACGCTGTAGGGCTTGCGCCGCACGGCCTCGGTCAACTGTCCGCCCTCGTCGTAGCCGATGTAGCCCGGAGGCGATCCGACCAGCCGCGACACGGCGTGCTTCTCCATGTACTCGGACATGTCGAT
>JBEKRJ010000315.1:0-6043 GCA_049518835.1 Solirubrobacteraceae bacterium | reverse complement strand
GCAGGTCGGGCGCGACCCGCGCAAGCGCGTCGCACACGTTCCACGAGGCGCCCGTCGGATCGACGTCGCAGACCCGGGCGAACACGTCGAAGTACGGCGCGCTCGCCCGCAGCCACAGCGCCACCCGCACCGGGCCGATCGCCTCCAGCGGCCGGGACAGCGGCTGCGTCGTGTATGTGAGCACGTCCGCGCGCGCCTCCAGCGCCCGGTTGTCGACCACCGCTTCGCGCGCGAGCAGCACGGGTCCACCAATTGACGGCGTTGGCGCGGCCGGGTCGTAGCGATATCGATCACCCGCCGCCGGCGTGTCGGTCGGCTCGCGCTCGTCAAGCCGCGCGCCCGCTGCGAGCCACAGCCGCAGCTCGCCGGTGCCGGGCGGCGGCCAGCTGGGCAGCGTCCGCCAGCGGCTGGCGGCGCGCTCGCCGGTCACATACACGCGTACGGTCGCTGGCGACAGCAGCCGGTCGTCGTCGAGCAAGCCGGCGCGCAGCCAGGCCAGCCCCTCGCGCGTCCCGGCTGCGACCAGCCCCGGAGCGGTGTGCGTCCACGGCCCGACCACGAGCTGCGCGCCGCGCTGCGCGTCCTGGAGAGCGGTGAAGTCCTGCAACATCCACGGCAGGAAGATGTCGTACCAGCCCCCCACGAGCTGTACCCGCGCGGTCACGTTCGCGACGCCGGCAGCGAAGTCCCTCGCGACCCAATAAGGACTGTCGCGGCGCGGATTGGCCAGCGCCTCGCGCCACCAGTCGACCTCGGCGCCGGTCGCGCGCTGATCGATGCCGATCAGCGGCAGCGCGGACAACAGCGCGGGCAGCCCCCGCACCGCGCGGACGATCGCCAGCGGCGCCAGTCGCCGTTCCTGGGCGGCGACGAGCACCAGCCACGATGCCGCCGTCTGGAGCGACAGGCTCCCGCCGGCCCAGCTCTGCCCATGAAACTGCGAAGCGCTGACCTGAATCGACAGGGCGGTCAGGTCATCGCCGGCCTCCGGCGCCAGCGCCCACTGCACCAGGCCCAGGTAGCTTGGCCCGATCATCGCGATCCGATCGGCGTGCCAGCGCTGCGCGCGGATCCAGGCCAGCGTCGCAAGCCCGTCCGCCCGCTCGTCAAACGGGCTGAAGCGGCCTCCGGAGCCGAACGTCCCGCGTACGCTCGCGATCAACACCTGTAGTCCCCGCTCCGCCAGCAGCCGGCCGAAGATCAACCCCACCAGCTGCCCGCGCCCGTAGGGCGAGCGCACCAGCACCGTCGGCGCGGGCCGGTCACGCGTCGCGCGCGCGACCCACCTGTCGGCCAGCAGCGCGGTCCCGTCCGGCAGCTCGATTCGCAGGTCCCGCTCGCAGACGAGATCGAGCGTCTGCGCACGCGGCAGCCCGATCCGACGGGCAAGGATCGCGCTCGCGACGCTCATCGACCAGATCTTCCCTGAACCGCAGCGTACGGGCGCCGACAGCGGCGCATGTCGCTGGGGTCGCGCGGGCGCCGAGCTCCGCGCGCTGTTGCTCGCGACGGCGGCCGGAAGGGCTCGTCGCGTCGACGTCGAACACGACCGCGGGCGCCCTACCCAAGCAGTCCGTAACCCCTTTTGGCATCAACAGGAGGAATCGATGACCGACAAGCCCGCCAAGCCTGCCGCCAAGCCTGCCGCCAAGCGCGCCAGCACGCGCACCGTCAAGCCCAGGCTGCGCAAGCCCAATCACGACGAGATCTCGCAGCGCGCCTACTACATCCACCTCGAGGGTGGCGGCTCCGACGAGCTCGAGAACTGGATCCGCGCCGAGCGTGAGCTGACGGCCGCCTGAGGCGGCTCGCGCACCGCTCACCCTGCTCGCCTGGCCAGGGCGCTTTGCGGGCGGTGAGCGGGTCCGCCCCGGCCTGGTCGCAGCGTCGCCGACGCGGGCGGCCAGGCACGGGCACGGGCCCTGAACGGGGCCTCGCCGAGCATCCCGCGATCATCTCGCCAGCTCATCTTCTAGGTGCACGTGCACGAGCTCCTCGAAGCTCGTCTCGGCGCGGAACCCGAGCGCCTGCGCGCGGCGGGCGTCGAACGCCTTTGGCCAGCTGCCCACGATCCGCGCGATCGTCTCGTCGGGTTCTCTGCTGATCAGCGATACGGCATGCTCGCCCCCCAGGCGGCGCAGGGCTTCGATCTCCATCGCGACCGACGCCGACACGCCGGGCATCGTCAGCGAGCGAACGGCGCCGAGCGCGTCGCCCGCCAGCGAGGCGGCGTGAACAAGGAACTGGACCGCGGCGCGCGGCGACGCGAACCAGTGGCGCACGTCGTCGGCAACCGGCAGGATCGCGCGCTCGCCGTTGAGCGGCTCGCGGATGATGCTCGAAAAGAATCCCGACGCGGCTCGGTTCGCCGTGCCCGGGCGCACGCAGATCGTCGGTAGCCGCACGCCAACCCCGTCGAGGATGCCCCGGCGCGTGTAGTCGGACAACAGCAGCTCGACGATCGCCTTCTGCGTCCCGTAGCTCGTCGCGGGCGTCAGGCGCTGCTCGTCGCCGATCACATCCGGCAGCGGCGGTCCGAACACGGCAATCGAAGAGCTGAACACCAGCCGGGGGCGGTAACCGCCCCCAACCGCGGCGATGGCGTCGAACAAGCTTCGCGTCGCGTCGAGGTTGACGCGGTAGCCAAGCTCGAAATCGGCCTCGGCCTCGCCCGACACGACGGCCGCCAGGTCGAAGATCACGTGCGGCCGCGCTGACACGATCTCGGACGCGACGCCGGGTGAGACGATGTCGGCGACAAGCGTCTGCACCGTGACACGGCCGCCGCCGTCCACGCGAGCGGCCGGCACGGCGTCGACGAGCAGCAGGTGCGAGATTGGCTCGGCTGCGATCGCCGCATCGCGCGCCAGCCGCGCGGCGAGCCGGCTGCCGATCATCCCCGCCGCACCGATCACGACGACCCGCATCAGC
The DNA here is from genome assembly GCA_049518835.1 of Solirubrobacteraceae bacterium. GTDB lineage: Bacteria > Actinomycetota > Thermoleophilia > Solirubrobacterales > Solirubrobacteraceae > Palsa-465. The sequence goes on along the minus strand of JBEKRJ010000315.1, from coordinate 3,112 downwards.
TCGCTCGGCGCACGGTCGGCCAAGCCGTGAAGATACGACAGCTCGATTACGTGGCGCTGGAACTTTGGCGTCCTGGTACGCCGATGCCGAACCCAGGCGACAAAGTTCGCGCGCGACCACGCCTGATCGCCAAAGTCCGGTCAGCTTGTCTGCGTCAGCTCGATTTCACGGGCGGGAGGGATAGGGCGGGAGAGATGCCCCAATCCCCCCCGCCCGTGGCTCGGTCGCCCCCCTGCCGGTGGCCGGCGACCCTGGTCGCTGCTCGCCTGCCGGTGGACGGACGCCCGCGCCCCCGGGGCGTCCGGCAGTTGAGCTTTGACACGTTGGGTGCGGATTTGCTTCTTGCGCCGCCGCCTGGATCGGTTGCCTCTTGGTGTACGTGATGAATGTACAACGTCCATGTACGTCTGTCAAGAGAATTGCTAAGATCGCTCTCATGACCACATCGACATCGACCCCCGCGCGACGCGCGCGTAATCCCCGCGGCCAGGGAGACCGCCTTCGCCAGGCGCTGATCGATGCCGCGATCGAGCTGCTGTCGGACCTCGGACACGTCGACGCACTCTCAGTCCGCGCCGTCACAGGCCGCGCCGGCGTCACGCCGACCGCGATGTATCTGCATTTCGCCGACAAGGACGAGTTGCTCGCCGCGGTCAAGGAGCGCTGCTTCGGCGAGCTGCGCCGATACGTACTGGCCGCCGAGGAGCAATCGGGCCCCGACCCAGGCGCCCAGGCGGAGGCGATGTGCGTCGCCTACCTACGGTTCGCCGTCGATCTCCCCGGCCACTACCGCGTGCTGTTTCACGCCCGGCGCACGGCGCCGACCGGCGGTCCCGCGTCTGATCCGTCGCAGCTCGCCGAGCTCGGCTGGCCGCCGAACGCGGCCGAGTCGTTCGAAGACCTCGTGCGCGGGATGAAACGATGCCTGCCCGCCGGCGAGAGCCCGTTTCGCACCGCGACGATGGTGTGGACCAGCCTGCATGGGTACGCGAGCCTGAGCCAGACGCTGGTCGACTTCCCGTTCCCGACGCCCGAGCAGTTCGTCGCACGCCTGCTCGCGACCCAGCTAAACCCGGAGGCGCCGCTTGCCGACAGTCCCCAGCTCGGCTAGCCAGCCTCGCCCCGGCGTCCCACGCCCACGCCCACGCGGCTAAGCTAAAGCGCGTCATCGCAGGACGCTGTTGACCTGCGACTGCAGCAGCGCCAGCGCGCCGCTGCGCAGCTGCGCCACGGTCTTGCCAGCTGCGGCGGCAAGAGCGCCGAGCGTCCGGCCGGCCGCGATTTGCGCGCGCACGCGCGCGGGCGCCACCCCGAGCTGCGTCGCCAGCGCGCGCAGGACATAGCCTGACACGCCGCTGCGCGTCGCGCTGAGATCGCCGGACCCAGAGAGCTGTGCCTGCATCGGCGCGAGCACGGCCTGAACGGCGGCGGCGAGCGTCGCCCCCTGAGCCGCGGCGATCTGGAGTGCGCTGCGGCCCTGCGCAAGCTGCACGCGTAGCTGCGCCGGCGGCAAGCGCATATACGCGGCGGCCCTCGCGATCACGTATCGCGCAAAGCCGACTGGGGGCCGGCTGTTGGCAGCGCCAGCGGACGGCGCTCCGGTGCCGGCGGACGGCGCGGCGGCGCGGGTCGCCGGCGTAGCGGCGCCGGCGGACGGTTGCGCGCCACGCTGGCTGGAGGAGATCAGATCGGTCGCCGGGTCGACCGGCAGGATCAGCGGCGCCCGCGGCGGCTGGGAGAAGTCGAAGTCGGCCGTCAGGTCACCGAGGATCGACACGTCCTCGCGCACGTCGGGTCTCGGATCGGGACGTCCGTCGGTCTTGGGGTCGATCCGCTGGCCGCCGAGGAAGTCGTCCTCGACGAACTTCAGGTACGCATCGAAGCTCAGCGTCTGATGGTCGACCATCCCGGTTCGCGCGTAGGGACTGATCACGAGCGCGGGCACGCGCAAGCCGTAGCCGTTGGCGTCGACCGTCGGTGGGGTGACGTGGTCGTAGAATCCACCCCAATCGTCCCAGGCGAGGAAGATCGCCGTGCTGTCCCAGTCCGAGCTGCGCATGATCGCGTTGATCAGGCCCGTGACGTACGTCTCACCCTTGCTGACAAGCGCCGGCGGGTGCTCGGACACCTGGCTGTTGGGCGTGATCCACGACACTGCCGGCAACGTTCCCGCCTTCGCCGCGGTGAAGAAGTCAGACAGCGACTGGATGTTGCTCAGCTGGCCGTCCTGCTGGACGGTTGCGAAATATGGCAGCGGGTTCCAGATCCCCGGCGTCTTGGCGTTCTGCGCGACCGGTGCGCACGAGAGCGCCGCATCGTCCTCGCAGTCTGGCTCGTCGCCCTGGAACACGTAATAGGCCCAGCTGACGCGTTGCTTGTGCAGCAGGTAGGTGAGGTCGGTCCACGCGTAGTCGGGCGGCGGGCCGCCGACGTTGGTCGCATAGTCGGGCGGATAGGCAGGATTGTTGTTGTTGTTGATGCAGGTCATCGGGTCGGCGGTGCGACACCTGGCCGACCAGCCCGAGACCATGTACAGGTGCGACGGCAGGCTCCACGAGTCGACGGACTCGAACATGTGGTCCTCCAGCACGAAGTGGCGCGCGTATGCCCAGTAGTTGGGGATGTCGGCGCCGTCGTGGTAGCCCATCACGTCGTCGCTGCCGCTCGACCCACCGCAAGCCGGATTGAACGCCTGCTTGCACGCCGCTAGCGCGGTCTGCTGCTGGGCGATGAAGCCGTCCATCTTGCCGCCGTCGATGTCGGCCAGCGCGTTACGCGTCTCGTGCGGTCCGCCGAGGTTCTCGTCGTCGCGGTCGTGGTAGGGCCGCACGCAACCGCCGCTCGGCCTGGGAACGCACACGGTCGGCACGCCGTTGCGCGTCGGGATCCCGTCCGCGCCCGGATAGGTGCCGAAGTAGGAATCAAACGAGCGGTTCTCCTGCATGATGATCACGACGTGCCTGATCTTGTGGATCCCGGCACCGGCCGGCGGCGTGACCGCGGTCTGGGTGCTGGTTGTGGGCGGCGCGCTGGTCGCGACCGACGTCGTCGAGCGTGCGCCGTGCACAAGTCCCCCGCCGCCGCAACCGCCGAGGGCGACCGCAAGCAAGCT
>JBEKRJ010000314.1:0-6061 GCA_049518835.1 Solirubrobacteraceae bacterium | reverse complement strand
CGAAGCGCTACCGACGTGCACCGCCGCTGCCGATGATCTCGCGTAGCACCCGGCCGGCACGACCATACCGGTCGTCGCCTGGACGAACATCGCCCGGCCGGACGAACATCGACTGTAGCAGCGAAGACCATCTGTCTCAGCACCATCGACCATCTCGTCCGTTGGACGTGGCTCAGCGAATCGCCCGACTCACATGCGCGACCCGTAGTTCTCCACCACTGATCGAGGTCACTGATTGCCGACGTGTGACCGAAATGTTGACGGGTTGTGACTGCGAGTCCGCGCAAGGCGCAAAAGGGAAGCCAGCTGACATCCTGACACCGACGGCAGGCGCGCGCGTTCCGTCCCCCCGGGGGACCGGGATCGGACCAGGCATTGGCGTACCAGACCAGCGAACGGCAGTGGCGGCTACGATGCCTGCGCTGCCTGCGGCGGCCTCGACCTGCCACCCCGGAGGTGTCCGCCGCATCGCACCAAGTCGCGTGAGACGTCGCTGATCTTTCTGAGCGGAAGCCTGCACCTGCACGGCCGGAGGCGCAGAGATGCTTCGGGTCGATCACGCGCAACGGTCAGTGGCGCTGAGTCCTGCCAGCGAGGGCTGATGTCAGCGCCCGCGGAGGAATTAGGGCAGGCGCCAGAATTAGTGCTGGAATTTGACGAGTGGCTGGGCGTGGCTGGCGCCGCCGGCATCCACGAGGAGCTGCGCGGCCGCGCGAGCCGTTTGTGGCTCGCGCGGCCGTTGAGATCTCACCGACGAATCTCTCGACGGTGTTTGATCATCACCCCCCACTTCCTGACATCTGTTGGTGGCTGCTCGGCGGGCGATCCGTCCGGTCTCGACGGGCGGACCGCCCGACCACCGGCGACTTGATCGCGCCGGTGTGCGCACTCCAGCCTTTCTCGGGCTGAGGTCGGGCGGGCGGAGCGCAGCAACTCCGAGCAGGCTGGCGAGCGGCGATCAGGGTTGCGTTCGATCGAGCTCTTACCATCGTGAAAGACTGTCGCGCCGGACGGCCAAGGCTGCCAGAGCCCCGAGGGGTGAACCACGCGCACCTGACGGGGCGGCTCGCCACCGGACCAGGCCCGAGTACAGGCGGCACGCCGTCCGCTGCGCCGGACGCTGCCAGGGGCTGGCGCGGGCGACCCCATTTGCGGTCGCCAGCGCCAGCACCAACACGGCAGCCCCTGAACGCGGCGGGCGCACCCCACCGCCGCGACACCGGCAACTCCAGCCAACGAGACGAGGACAAATCCGCTGCGAGCGCAACGGCCACGCCGCTCAGCGCGGCTAAATCGAGCGGGCCCGCCCCAACAGATAGTTCGTCGTCGACCTCTGGCCAAAAGAGGATCTGCTCGTTGGTCACAACGCTACATACGAGCGAGGCCGAGCTTCCCATCTAACAAAATGTTCGCCGGCGAGTCAGAACGTGGCAACAGGGCTTGGCACGTCGGGCGCCGCACAACGTTTGGGCATGTTTGTGTCGGGTTTACAGCCTCGGGCGATGCGATTCGGTGATGGCGCGACAGCTTGGCGCCGGCGACCTGAACCCGGCATTGATCGGCAGCCCGAATCGCAGCCGTAGGCCGGGCTGCGACGCCGAGCTAGAGCCCGCGGCCCCTTAGCTGCTCGGCCCCTTACGCTGCGGCTGAGGCCTGCTCGGCTTCCACCGGGGCTGGCTGCGACTCGGCGATCACGTGTGCACAAACGGCACCGGTGACGCCGACTAGCAGGGCCGCCAGCGCCCAGGCTGAGCCGGAGCGCTCCCTGCCGAACGCGGCGTCGAGCGAAAGGTTGCCTGGGCCGATTTCGGTCAGGGCGAGCACCGCGGCGATCAGGACGAGGTTGTATTCGTAGCCTCCGTTGGTGATCCACGGTCCTTTCGACAGGTGGACGCGATTGATCGCGGTGAGCATCGTCGCGGTCAGCACCGAGGCTGCAGCGGGCGTGGCCAAGCCGAGCGCCATCGCGGCGCCTCCGCCGGCCTCCGCTGCCCCGGCGGCGATCGCGTTGCGGCGACCCGGCCGCATCCCTATCTGGTCGAACATCTGCGAGGTCGCGTCGAGTCCGTACCCCCCAAACCACCCGAACAGCTTCTGCGTCCCATGCCCGAAGAACAACGTGCCAACCGTGATTCGCAACAGCAAGCGAGCGATCTTCATCTCTGCCCTTTCGTCTGCGTTGAACGAGCGCCGGAGGCGCGTACCGTAGCAGATCATCGAGTTCTGCAGATAATTGGGATCGCTATACTAAACTGCAGATGGCGGACGTCCGTGGGCAAACGTCGGCGCACGACGATCCGGAGCACCCGCTTGACGAGCGCCGTTCGAGCCTTGGGCTGCTGCTCGCGGTCCTCGGCCACCATGCGATGCGTCGCCTGCGCGAGACCCACACACGCCACAACTTGTCGCCGCGCCAGTACCAGCTGCTCGCGCTGCTCCACGAGCAGGGCTCGACCGGGCAGCGCGAACTTGGCCAGACGATGGAGACGGATCCCAGCATGCTCGTGACGCTCCTCAACGCGCTCGAAGCCGATGCGCTCGTGTCTCGCACGCGCGACCCCGTGGACCGCAGGCGCCACCTCGTCGCGCTGACCGCGAGAGGCAAGTGCCGCCTGGCGATCGCGGCGCGAGCGCAATGCGAGGTCGAGGACAGCCTTTTTGGCGGCCTGGACGGCGAGCAGCGCGAGCAGCTGCGCCGACTGCTGCTCGCGCTCCAGCAAAGCCTGGTCGGCGGCTGCGCTGAAGTCGCCGAGGGCGGATGCAGCTCATTGGCCGCCGACGACCAGTGCTCGAGACGGCAGGATTCTGGCGAAGGCGGCGGATGCAGATGATCGACGAGCGAGCCGGTCACGCACATCTACGGGATCGGGATCGTGGTTGACCGCCTACCCGGCGGCTGACACGACCGTCACGACGGCTGCATGCCACCGGGCCTGTGGCCACCACGCGCGCGGCAGATCGAGAACCCCTGCGATCGTCAGGCGGGGGCGCCCAAAAAGTGACGCTCGAGCGATCGCGGCCGCCCACGCGTAACGAAAAGGCTCTTGACGAGCCATTTCGTGACGCGCGATCGGACCGGGAGTCGGTTTACGTAACGTTCGTTCGTTCGTTCGTTCGCGAGCGGACCTCGTCCGAGTTGGCCTGGAATCGCTGCCCACCCACGAGCCGCAAGCCAGCCGTCAGCCGTCGATCGCGAGCCGCGCGTCTTGGAGGGACTTCGCCAGCGCCCGCCCGTCGCGATCCGTGTATGCCGGGCCGGTTCCGTCGGTCACCAGCGTCCGCAGCAGCGCGATCCCGCGCGCGTACATCGGCGTTGGCCCACGCAGAAGCGCAGCGAGCGCCAGCAACTCGGACGCGTTCGCCCCCACGGCGGCTCGGGCCGGACGTACCGGCGACCGCGACGGCGTGCTCCCGGCACCTGCCAGCCGCTCGAGGCCGTCCGCGAGCGCCCGGCGCGACGACCGCGACGCAAGCTGGCGCGCGCGGGCCGCCAGCTGTGAATCGGACATGGGGTCGGCGCCGTCGATCAGCGCTTGGTCGAGCGCGCGCTGACGAATCCACGCCGCGACGCGCGCGACGGCATTCGGTCGTAGGACACACGCCGCTCGCTGATCCAGCGCGGCGACGAACTCGTCGACCGCGGCGTGCCTGTGGGTGGCTGCAGCCATTTCGACACCTCCGTAACTCGTTCGCTGGTGTCGTAACCTATCAAATCCGTATGCTGGTTTCAATGTCTGCTCACGAACGGCTGCCGCATCGGCTCGAGCTCGTGGTCGACTTCGTCAACACGCTCGATCGCGAAACCGGCGCCGATCAGCTCGCGGCAGCGGCCGGGCTCTCTGAGTGGCTCGTCAACCGCGGCTTGCTCGCGCCGCAGAGAAGGTCGCGCCCAGCTGCGCCGCTGCACCACGCGACGGCCTTGCGCGAGGCGCTGCGAGCGCTGATGCTGAGCCACAACGGCGCGCCGCTCAATCCGCTGGCCGGGCCCGAGCTCGAGGCGACCGCGCGTCGTGGCCAGCTCGAGGTTCGCTTCGTCGCCGACGGCTCATCCGAGCTGGCATCCGACGCCGACGGATTCGCCGGGGCGCTCGCCCGGCTGCTGATCCCGGTGGTCGGGGCAGGCGCGGACGGCTCCTGGAAGCGGGTCAAGGCATGCCGCGCCGACGACTGCCAGTGGGCCTTCTATGACCACTCCCGCAACCGCTCGGGCGTCTGGTGCGAGATGGCCGTGTGCGGCAACCGGACCAAGGTCCGCGCCTACCGCAGCCGGCGGCCGGGCCCCGCGACCGAGTGAGGCGCTGCGGAGCGCGCACGGGGGCAGGTGACACGGATCGCCAGCCACAGACTGCGAGCTCCGACGGCGAGATCGGTCGCTGCAGGCTTGACGGATTTGGTAGGTTTGATGCAAATTAAGACCGCGCACGGCCGGCGTGGTCGGGGTTGGGCGTGAACTGCGGACGACCGTGGGCTGGATGGGTCGAGACTCCAATTCGAGGTAGGCGACTGTGAGCACTGATTGGCATGATGCTGGTAGGAACGTGCGGGCCGCCGGCCGCCGGTCTGCAGTTGCACGACTGGGGGCGCTGCTCGCCGTCGCGTTGCTCGCGCTGACGATCGCGTCCGGCGCTCAGGCGCAGACGCCGTCGATCGACATCCACTCGACCGGCCCGCTGAGTGACATCTGGCTCGGCAACGAGCTCAGCTGCCAGGTCGCCACTCCGAGCGACGCGACGCCCGAGTTCTACCCGCCCGCCGCCGGCGGCCCGGGCGACTGCGGCACGTTTCTGCAGGTGGACGCTCCGGCCACCGTTGCCACCAAAGGGGTGCTGTACGGTCCCGACTTCGCCGATCACGCCTCGGGGACCGCCACGTTCTTCCCCAGTGGGTACACGCCGTTCACGCCGAGCGGGACCCAGACGTCGACAGGGTCAGGCACTGCAGCCAACCCCTATGTTGTGACGACGGCCGTCAAGGCCTCACCGAGCGCGATCACGGTCACCGAGAAGGACAGCTACGTCGTCGGCGACGACTTCTACAGCTCACAGGTGACGGTCGCCAATCCGGCGGGCGCACCGGCGTTCTCCGGCCGGGTCTATCACGCCGGCGATTGCTTTGTGCGCGGGTTCGACGTCGGCTTCGGCGCGCTCGAGCCATCCACGTCCTCGGCTGCTTGCACGGTCAACGCCAACAACGCGCCGGCGTCGGCGCTCGAGGAGTTCATCCCGCAGCCGTCGACAGGGACAAGCGCGGAGCATTTCGTCGAAGGCGAGTATGCGACCGTCTGGAGCGACGTCGGCGGTCAGACCGACCTGCCCGACACGTGCGACTGCACGATCAGCGAGCACAACGGGATCGGCATCGAGTGGGACGTCAACGTCAGCGGCGGCAAGTGCGAGACTCTGAACTTTCTGACCAAGCTCGACGACCCGCTGATCACGGCGACGGGCGGACACGCGTTCACGGGCAGCGCTGGCGCAACTGTGGGCGGAGCCGTCGCGACGATCACGGACACTGACGCGAGCACGACCCCCGAGGACTACTCGGCGACCATCAAGTGGGGCGACGGCAGCAGCGACGCCAACGCCACGATCAGCGGCGCCAACGGCAGCTTCGTCGTCAACGACACTCACGCCTACGGTGCGGCAGGCACGTACGCGGTCACCGTCACGATCGGCTACAGCGACAACTCGGGCAACACCGCGACCGCCACCGACTCGGCCACGATCTCGCCTGTCACGACGCCCGCGACGCCCGCAACACCCGCAACACCCGCGACGGCGACCGCCACGGCGGTCACGGGCGCGCCGTCGCTGATCACCAACACCAGCGCCAAGGCGTCGGGCTCGGTCGATCCTGAGGGATCGCCGACCTCGGCGTACTTCCAGTACGGGCTCGATGCGCGCTACAGCCAACTCGGGACGTCGGGCCCGACCTACACGCAGTCGACGCCGGCGCAACAGGTCGGATCTGACGCGTTGAGCCACAGCCTGTCGGCGGCGCTGTCGGCGCTGGTGCCCAACGCTCTGTATCACGTGCGCCTGGTCGCGACCAACGCCGCCGG
>JBEKRJ010000313.1:0-6063 GCA_049518835.1 Solirubrobacteraceae bacterium | reverse complement strand
AATCGCGGCGGCTGACGGCTCGGCGTTGCCCACAAGCCCTCGCAAGGCCTCGGCCAACGGCCAGAACGTGATCCCCTCGCCGTATGCGAGGCAGCGTCCGTACAGCACGGTCGCGGACTCGCGCAACTCGCCGGCCAGCGTCTCGACAAGCCGCGACTTGCCGACGCCCGCCGCGCCGAGCAGCGTCACAAGATGGCATGACCGGTCGCAAGCAACGTTCGTGAACACGGTCCGCAGCGCCGTGAGCTGGCGCTCACGACCGATCATCGGCGAGTCGAAGCGCCGCACGCGCGCGGACGCATCAGTGACAACGTCGTCGAGCCGAAACGCCGCGATCGCCTGTCCGCCTGCCGAGGTGTGCCCACGCAGCGCCTGCGCCGTGACCGCGCCCGACACGAGCTCATGAGAGCCCGAGCCGATCAGGAGCTCAGATGGCGCGGCGAGCTCGCACAGACGCCTGGCCACCTTGACGGGTTCTCCGGTCACGGCCGAGCCACCGCGCTCGGCGATCACCTCGCCCGTCTCGATTCCAACCCGGGCGGCGAGCACAAGCCCATCATCGCGCCCGAGATCGTCGCCAACCGTCAACAGACACCGACGCAGCTCGAACGCGGCTCGCACCGCCCGGAGGGGGTCGTCCTCGTGCACGGCTGGGATACCGAAGACGGCGATCAGGACATCGCCGGCATGGGTCTCAACGCTGCCCCCGTGGCGCTCGAGCACAGTCCGCATGTCGCCGAGGCGGCGCGACAGCAAGCGCCCGCGCACCTCTGGGTCCAGTTCGCAGCCTGGGCTCGCCGCGTCGACAATCTCAGCGAAAAGAACCGTGACCGTCTTACGCATCGCCGTAGCAGGCGTGAGCTCGGCCAGCTCGTGAGCGCGGCCGAGGAACGGCGCCGCCGGCATCGGGAGGTTGTCCGCCGGCGTCGGTGTCGCGCGCGGCGCAGGTTCGAGTGCGGCGTGCTGTTGCAGGATCGAACGCTCGAGCTCTTGCAGGGCCCGGCTCGGCTCCAGCCCCAGCTCGTCGCGCAACAGCTCGCTCGTCTCACGGTAGAGCGCAAGCGCGTCGGCCTGCCGCCCCGCGCGGTAAAGCGCAAGCATCAGTTGGCCACGCAGCCGCTCGTGCAACGGCTCAGCGCCGACCAGCCCCTCGAGCTCAGCGATCAGCTCGCTGCCGGCGCCGAGAGCGAGGTCTGCGTCGATGCGCTCTATCACCGCCACCAGCCGCAGGTCTACCCATCGGCGGATCCCGACCTGTAGATAGTCGACCAACGCAAGATCAGCCAGCGGCGCGCCGCGCCACAGCCCGAGCGCGCCGCGTAGGCGCGCCGCCCCGCTGGCTGGGTCGCCGGCGAGCACCAGCGCCCGTCCCTCCCCTAGCCCGCGCTCAAACACGGCGGCGTCAAGCTGGTCGCGTCCGACGTGCAGCAGATAGCCGCCAGGCCGCGTCTGCACGACCGCGCCGGGATCCGCGCCTCCGAGCCCGCGGCGCAGGCGCGAGATCGCGACCTGCAGCGCTTTGACCGCGCCCGTCGAGGGCTGATCACCGAACAGCAGGTCGATGACCCGCTCGGTCGCGACGAGCTCGTTGGCATGAATCAGCAGCAGCGCCCGCAGAGCACGCTGACGTTCACCCCCAAGCGCGAGGGGCTGACCGTCGCGGCAGACCTCGAGCGAGCCCAGCACCCGAAACTGGAGTGAGCCCACCGACGCGGTCGCCATCGACGTTTGCGTTTTTATCCCTCCGGGGTCAACGCGCCTCCACCCCCGCGGATCTCGGGTCTGTTGCCGGTTAGTTGCCGACCGGTAACCGGGCCAGCGGATCCTGTGCAGCGATCGGATCGCAACCCCGCGATCCACCAACCGAAAAGGGGGCTCTGATGAACCACCACGTCGCACGCCTGCTCGCTGCCGAGCGCGCCGACGACCTCAAGCGCGCCGCCCTTAGCCAGCGTGACTCGATCAGTCCATGGTTTGTGCGCTGGCGATTTCCTAAGACCCCGCGCGCGATAAGACAGGACCCTGCCGGCCGATGCGCCACGCGCCCGGCCGCGCGAGACTGGACTCTGCTAACGAAGATCGCCACTCCGAACGTGGCGTCCGTGACCTGTCGTTCTCCTCATTGCTCCTTAATGAAAGGTGTGTAGCGATGCTCCTACGTGTACTGACCCGACGGACCAGGATGAAACCAAGGTTGCTCACCGTGGCCGCAGTGACCGCGGCAATCGGCACGCTTGCTGGTGGCGTCGGAGGCGCCAGCGCCGCTTTCACGCGCGCGGTAAGGACAATCACATGCAAGGCCAATGTGACAGACCAGCCATCCCCATCTCCCAGGGTCGGGACCGAGTTCGGCTTGCTGACGTGTAGAGGAGCATTAGGCAGCGGCGTCGACTTCATCAGCTTCAAGCAGACGCCGACGTCGCCGACCACAGCCATGCTGGTAGGCCAGTTCAAGTGGTTCTTCGACCGGGGCACGCTGCACGGGAAGATCAAGCTGACGATCACAATCGCCGGTCCCACAGACTTGCGGTTCGTCGGGATACAGAGGTTCACGGCCGGCACGGGGGCGTTCGCGGGCGTGGCGGGTAGCTCCAAGACCACGTGTCTCTCAACAGACGCCGTCCACTCGTCATGCACAAGCACATTGACGCTTGCCGGTCTTTAGGGCCGATCTCCAATGCGAGCGCGTCGCTCCGCACGCGGCAAGTGCTCTGCGGTGGTCCGCTCGAGGCCGAACGGCAGTTCCGACGGATCGTCGGCTACCGCCACATCGCCGAGCTCGTGATCGCGATCGAGCGCGATGCGCGACGTGCCGCCACCGGCCGACAGTCTCCCACTGTCACTGCCGTTCACTCTGACACAGCCGCAAGTGACACCCACACTGACACTCACGTGGAATCATCCGTGACAGCCATGGTATAATTAGTGATAGCACGCACAAGCTCTGGATGGATCGCCACCCAAATCCCCGACGATCCGGACATCCTCCGCTCGACAGGCTCGTATAGCTTCCGGCGCTCCTTCGGGCAATTCGCCGAGGCGATCGAGACACAAGCTGCCGCGAGCACGTCGCTCTAGCTGGTGTATCTGCCAGTGCGCCTGCTGCAGCTGACCAAGCGGATCACCGACCCGAGGACCGCGGACCGACTACTGACAGCCGCCTCGAGCTGCACAATCTTGAACGGGTCGCGTGCGAACGCGTCGGCGAGGGGCCGGGCCCGAGCGGGCACCGGCCGCCTGGTCATCGGTGGGCCTGTGCCTGGCGGCGAGCGTTGCGTTTGCCTACGGTGCGTGCACGCGTGGCGCGATCGGCCCGCGTCACTGCCTCGTCGTCGTCCTGGTCGAGGCCCGCGACCAGGTGGCCGCGCGCCAGATGCCCGTACGGCACACCGGTGCGGGCGGCCTGCCTGGCGATCTCCTCGTCCAGTTCGACCGGGAGCCTGAGGCTGACGACGCGTGTCTCGCCGCTCCAATCGCGCCATAGTGGCTCTTCGATGCGCTGCGGGACGGTCGGCGTCGATGTCTCGGAAGTCGTTGACGCGGCGTCCGGCGTGCCTGCGGCGGCGCCGGCGTACTCGTGGACGTTCAGCGTCCGGCGACGACCGGGAGGGCTGTTGCTCACCTGACCGGCTCCTCGGCGAGCTGCTCGAGCGCGCGCTCGTACGCGATCGCTACGGCGCTGTCGGGCGCGCTGATCGCGACGGGCACCTGGTCGGCGGCAGCCTGGTCGACGATCGCGCGCGCCGGGATCCTGCCGATCGGCGCGAGGTCGAGCTCCACGAGCGTGCCCTCGACGACCTCGGCGAGCACGCGGTGCGGCTGCCAGCGCGTCAGGAGCGACACAAGCCGCGGCCGCGACCCGCGGAGCCGCTCCAGCTTCGCGATCGTCGCGCGCAACTGGACGAGGCCCTGCACCGACGCCTCGTCCTCGCAGCTCACCGGCGCGAGGACCGTGCCGGCGCACACGAGCGCGTTGACGACCAGCAGCCCGCGGTTCGGGGGACAGTCGACGATCACGTGGTCATAAGCATCGAGGACGGGCTCGAGCGCGTCTTGCTGGTATCGCTCGCGCTCGATCTCGTCGCGCAAGCCCATCTCTACGCCGGCGAGGTCGACTCCCGCCGGGATCACGTCCAGGCCATCGACGTCCGCGACGTCGACAATCGTCGCCTCGCCGGCCGTGATCGTGCCGGCGAGCACGTCGACGAGCGACCGCGACAACACGGCGCCGGGGTCGATCCCGATCTGGCGCGTGAACGTGCACTGAGAGTCAAGGTCCGCGACCAAGGCGCGTTGGCCGAGGCGGGCGATCAGAACGGCGAGGTTCAGCGCACTCGCGGTCTTGCCGCACCCGCCCTTCTCATTCGCGATCGTGATCACCACGTCCGACCAACGTATTACAGCAGTCGGACAGATGTGCACCAGGCGCGCCACCGTGGTTGTACGCCGGGTGGTCGACCGTGCGAAACCTGTGCGACCAACTCTGCCCTCAACGCTGGCTAAGCGTCATCTTCGGTCCAGCCGGAGCGACGCGCAAACCCCACGCAGGTGCTCGGGCCGCCCAGCGGCCCTAGCGGCCCCGGGCGCTCGCGGAGCCTTCGCGCAGATAACGGCGCGACCAGGGAAGGGTCGGGGCGACCGGTGACGAGCGCCGCCGCAGCCCGCGCTAAATCGAGGGGTCTACGCGAGGCCGAGCCGTGCAGCAGTCGCAGGCGTGTCGGTGACGTAGTAGGACAAAGCCGGCGGCGCGGCCCGTACGTAACGACGCGGCCGGCGGCGATCTCCCGCCCGCAGCGCGTCCGCCACTGGTCGTCGTCGACGTCGACCAGCAGCCGAGCGAGCTCGCCGCACGTCAGGCAGCCGGCCGCCGCCCACCGATACAGCTCGCAGCGTAAGCGCGCGCCGATGTCGTCGCGCTCCGCGTCAACCATCGGCGTCCCCCACTCCCGCCGTCTCAAGACGGCGGGCAGCCTGCATTCGCCTACTGAGGTTCCTCGCGGGCGCGTCCATGAACTGCAGGCGCGCCGTCGGTGTCACAAGGGTTGGCGTGAGCGCGACACCAACGTCGGCGCAGAGAACGCGGCTCCGGCATCGGTGGCCACCACTAGTCCATCCCCCCCGCGGTCAGCGCCTTCAGCGGCGTCGGCCGCCGACAGGGCGGGCCCCGGCGGGCGCCGCCGCGGCAACCCCCGGACGATGGCGAGCTGTCAGAGAGCTGTCCGTACTTGAGTTAGGTCGCCATCTAAGCCTGATCGGTCGCCATCTTGCGGCTCTTTGCAGGACTTTTGTCGGCGGCGCGCGTACGAACCCCGTATGACCGCCTCGGCCAGGGGACGCTGCATCAGCCAGTGATCGGTGCGCAGGACGGTGCCGGGCAGCGCTCGCATGGCGCCTCGCCGTCGCTGACGGGGCTGCCCGCGGGTGCGGACATAGAGGCGAGCGTCGCAGCGCTCACAGAACCAGACGCTCTCGTTGTCGCTGCGCAGCGAGTGGCCGGGCTCGTGCCCGAGCGCTCGCGCGATGGTGGCGAGCTACCGGAGCACATTCGGCGCGCTCGAGCTCGTCCCGGACCTCCTGATCGCCGACGGCCCGGTAGAGGAAGGCGATCGCGCCATCGCGAGAGTGAGAGGCGATCACGCGGATCTTGACGCGCCGGGCCTGCGCGCGAATATCCGACCGCCAGGCCTCGGGGTTGACACCGTCCGGAGAGCTCATCTGCCCGCGGTGCAGCAGCTCGCCGTAGTCGCCGCCGGGACGCTCGAGGTAGTCGCTGACGCTCCGCGCGGCCCGCTGCTCGTGCTCAGTTAGCATCGCGCCCCCTCCGTCAGCACCCGGCCTTGAACGCCGCTATGCGCCGTACGCCCGGTCGGGACGAAGGTCCCGCGCACACCAGTGCTTGCCGTGCTTGCAGCGTTCTTGCAGGCACTCGGGTCGAGGCGAGGCGCCCCGCGACCGAGAGTTGGCGCTCCCGCCGGACGGGACCAGCGGTGTACCTCGACGTCCGCTCGCGGCTGCTATGCCACTGAAGGGGCGCTGAAGGGCCACGGCGATTCCGCTCCGAAT
>JBEKRJ010000312.1:0-6067 GCA_049518835.1 Solirubrobacteraceae bacterium | reverse complement strand
TCACGGGTGACGCGCCGCACGGGCGCGCCGGCGGCGCGATCCCGT
This sequence comes from Solirubrobacteraceae bacterium, assembly GCA_049518835.1. Classification (GTDB taxonomy): domain Bacteria; phylum Actinomycetota; class Thermoleophilia; order Solirubrobacterales; family Solirubrobacteraceae; genus Palsa-465. The sequence continues at coordinate 6,022 of JBEKRJ010000312.1, read as the reverse complement.
ACTCGCGCAGCTTGCGGCGCCCCTCGTCGCTGATCCAGTCGCTGCTCCAGGCCGGCGAGAGGACAGTCTTGACCTGCGCCCGCTCGACCCCCTGCGCGCGCAGCGCGCCGAGCACGTCGGCGCGGATCACGTCCATCGCCGGACAGCCCGAGTACGTCGGCGTGATCGTGACGATGACCCCCTCGTCGGCGGAGCCGGTCAGGTCACGCAGCACCCCGAGGTCCTCGATCGTGAGCACCGGGATCTCGGGGTCGGGCACCGCCGCGACGATCTCGCGTAGGCGCTCGAGCTCGGCGGGGGCGCTCACCACGACGCACCCGGGAACGTGCGCTGCAGGTGCTGCAGCTCGGCGATCAGGTAGCCGAAGCCCTCGGTGTGGACGCCGCGGCGCCCGCCGCTCGGGTGCCAGTCGGTCTGCGGGCGTGCGAGCGTCGCCTCGCCGATCACCCGGTCGACGTACGCGTCCCAGCCGGGTCGCAGCCCGGCGGGGTCGACGCCGACGCCGGCGGCGCTGACGCGGGCAGACAGCTCATCGGCGTCGAACAGCTCGCCGGCGTACGGCCACACTCGCTCGAGGGCGGCCTGCATCCGGGCACGGCTGACGTCGGTGCCGTCGCCGAGGCGCAGCGTCCACAAGGTCGCGTGGTCGCGATGGTAGGCGACCTCCTTGACCGCCTTGCCGGCGACGCCGGCGAGCGTCTCGTCGGTCGACTCGACGAGGCGCTCGTAGAGCGCGAGCTGGTAAGTGGAGAACAGCAGCTGACGCGCGATCGTGACCGCGAAGTCGCCGTTGTCGAGCTCGACCAGCAGCACGTTGGCGAACTCGTGCTCCTGGCGCAGGTAGGCGAGCGCGTCCTCGTCGCGACCGCGGCCCTCGCGCTCGCCGGCATAGCTCAGCAGCGTCCGCGCCTGTCCGAGCAGGTCGAGCGCGATGTTCGCGAGCGCGAGGTCCTCCTCGATCTCGGGCGCCTTCGAGCACCACGACGCCAGCCGCTGGGACAGCACCAGCGCGTCGTCGCCGAGTCGCACCGCATAGCCGGCGACGTCGGCGTTGGTGAGCGTCGCGCTCACAGGTGCTCGACCCCGTCGGGGATGTAGTAGAACGTCGGATGCCGGTAGACCTTGTCGGCGGCCGGCTCGAAGAACGGGTCCTTCTCGTCCGGGGACGAGGCGGTGATCGCGGCGCTCGGGACGACCCAGATGCTGACGCCCTCGTTGCGGCGCGTGTAGACGTCGCGGGCGTTGCGCAGCGCCATCTCCGCGTCGGCCGCATGGACGCTGCCGGCATGCGTGTGCGAGAGCCCGCGCTTGCCGCGCACGAACACCTCCCACAGGGGCCACTCGCTGCTCATGCCGCAGCCTTGCTGCGGGCGGCCTGCTTGTCGGCATATGCGACCGCCGCCTCGCGCACCCAGCGGCCGCGCTCGTGCGCCGCCCGGCGGTTCTCGATCCGCTGGCGGTTGGCCGGCCCGTCGCCGCGGACGACCGCCCAGAACTCGTCCCAGTCGATCGGGCCGTAGTCGTAGTGGCCGCGCTGCTCGTTGTACTCGAGCTTGGGGTCGGGCAGGGTGATGCCGAGCACCTGCGCTTGGGGCACGCACACGTCGATGAAGCGCTGGCGCAGGTCGTCGTTGGAGAAGCGCTTGATCTTCCACGCCATCGACTGCTGCGTGTGCGGCGACTCGTCGTCAGGCGGCCCGAACATCGCCACCGACGGCCACCACCAGCGGTTGACCGCGTCCTGCGCCATCTCGTGCTGCGCGGGCGTCCCGTGCGCGAGCGTGTACAGCAGCTCATAGCCCTGGCGCTGGTGGAAGCTCTCCTCCTTGCAGATGCGGACCATCGCCCGCGCGTAGGGCCCGTAGGAGCAGCGGCACAGCGGGATCTGGTTGGTGATCGCGGCGCCGTCGACCAGCCAGCCGATCGCGCCGACGTCGGCCCACGTGAGCGTCGGGTAGTTGAAGATGCTCGAGTATTTGTGCTTGCCCGCGTGCAGCTTGTCGATCAGCTGCTCGCGGCTCTCGCCGAGCGTCTCGGCGGCGCTGTACAGGTACAGCCCGTGACCGCCCTCGTCTTGGACCTTGGCGAGCAGGATCGCCTTGCGCCGCAGCGACGGCGCGCGGCCGATCCAGTTGTACTCGGGCTGCATGCCGATGATCTCGGAGTGCGCGTGCTGGGCGATCTGGCGGATCAGCGTCGCGCGGTACTCCTCAGGCATCCAGTCGCGCGGCTCGATCCGCTCGTCGGCCGCGAGCAAGGCCCCGAACGCCTCGACGCGCTCGGGGTCCTCGTCGCTGACCAGCCTGGGCTTCGTCGTCCGTTCTTCGGGCAGGCCGTACATGCCGTTTCTCCTGGCTGCTACTGCTCGTCGGGGGCCACGTGACGGCGACTCTGCACGATCCGGAAGCGGCTCGCGACAAACGCGCCGTCAGACAGGGTCGAGTTCGCCGCCGGGTTGCCGCCGGTGGCGTGGAAGTCCGAGAACGCCGCGGACTGGTTGACGTACACGGCACCGGTCAGGTTGCACGACAGCGCGACCATGCCGTCGATCGCCGCGCGTTCGGCTTGCTCCAGGACAGCGTCCGACGTCGAGTAGACCCCGGCCGTGATCGCGCCGTGATCGCGTGCGCTGGAGCGCAGCAGCTCGAGGCTATGCTCGGTGTCGTCGGTCGCGATCAGGAACGTGATCGGGCCGAACTGCTCGGTCAGGTAGACCTGCTCGTCGGCGCCCGCGTCCAGCGCGATCAGCGCGGGGGTGCGCACGGTCGCCTCGGGGAACTCGGCGTTGGCGACCGCCCGCGAAGCCCGCACGACGCGGCCGTGCTGCTGGGCGCGCTCGATCCGATCGAGGATCTCGGGCGAGCCGATCGCGCCGAGGATCGCGTTCGCGCGCGCGTCGTCGCCGAGCAGGCCATCGAGCGCCTTGCCGAGGTCCTCGGCGACCGCGTCGAAGTCCTTGTGGCCCTGGTCGGTCTCGATCCCGCCGCGCGGCACGAGGATGTTCTGGGTCGTGGTGCACATCTGGCCGCTGTACAGCGACAGCGTGAACGCGATGTTGCCCAGCATCCCCTTGTAGTCGTCGGTCGAATCGAGCACGATCGTGTTGACGCCGGCCTTCTCGGTGAACACGACCGCCTGGGGCGCGTTGGCCTCGAGCCACTCGCCGAACTCGGTCGAGCCGGTGTAGTCGATGATCCGGACCTCGGGGCGAACCGCCAGCGTCGAGGCGAGCCGCTCGTCGGGCCGCTCGACCGCGAGCGCGACGAGGTCGGGCGAGAAGCCGGCCTCGGCCAGCACCTCGCGCGCCACCGCGACCGTGATCGCCAGCGGCAGCACCGCCCGGCGGGCGGGCTTGACCAGCACCGCGTTGCCGGTCGCGAGGCTCGCGAACAGGCCCGGATAGCTGTTCCAGGTCGGGAACGTGTTGCAGCCGACGACCAGCGCAATCCCGCGCGGCACGACGTTGAAGCGCTTTTCCATCACCAGCGGCGGGCGCTTGCCCTGTGGCTTCTCCCAACGGGCGCGCGCCGCGTGGCGGGTCATCTCGGCGTACGCGTACGCGACGGCCTCGAGCGCCCGATCTTGGGCGTGCGGGCCACCGGCCTGGAACGCCATCGCGAACGCCTGCCCGGTCGTGTGCATGACTGCGTGCGCGATCTCGTGCGAGCGCTCGTTGATCTTGGCGAGGATCTCCAGGCACACGCCCGCGCGGACGTCGGGCCCGGCGTCGCGCCACAGCGCGATCGCGGCGCTCATCTGCGCCAGCAGCTGATCGAGGTCGGCGTGCGGGTAAGTGATCCCGAGCTCGAACCCGAACGGCGAGCGCTCCTCACCCTCCCAGCCGTCGGTCGCCGGCTGCTCGAGCCCGAAGCGGTTGCCGCGATCGGCTGCGAACGCGTCCTCGCCCGCCTTCGCCGCCTCCTCGCCGTAGGCCTTGGGCATCTCCGGGTAGGCCGACCAGTAGCCGCGTTGCGCGTTGGCGCTGACGGCTTGCGTCAGCGTCTCGCGGTGGCGTTCATACAGTGCCTGGGCCTGGGGTGGGACGGCCGTGTCGATCACGGGGGCGTTACTCATACGTGTTGGAGCTCCTGGGTGCGCTTAACGGTGGCTTTATGTCGCTCGACCTCCTCGGAACCCTATCATCCGATCGGTCGGTTGGTAAACGCAAGGAGAATTTAATGACGGAGGCATACCTGGTGGACGGCGTGCGGACGCCGATCGGCCGCTACGGCGGGGCGCTCGCGAGCGTCCGGCCCGACGACCTCGCCGCGCACGTCCTGCGCGCGCTGCTTGACCGCCACGCCGGCCTCGACCCCGAGCGGATCGACGAGGTCGTGCTCGGGTGCGCCAACCAAGGCGGCGAGGACTGCCGCAACGTCGCGCGGATGGCGATCCTGCTGGCCGACCTGCCGCAGTCGATCCCGGGCACGACCGTCAACCGCCTGTGCGGCTCGGGGCTCGACGCGGTGCTGACGGCGGCCCGAGCGGTGCGTGCACGTGAGTGTGAGCTGGTGATCGCCGGCGGTGTCGAGAGCATGAGCCGCGCGCCGCTCGTGATCGGCAAGGCGCAGACGGCCTTTGACCGCAACGTCGAGATCTTCGACAGCACGATCGGGTGGCGGTTCATCAACCCGTCGATGGACCGCAAGTACGGCACCGACTCGATGCCCGAGACCGCCGAGAACGTCGCCGCACAGTTCGGCGTCTCGCGCGCCGACCAGGACGCGTTCGCGCTGCGCTCACAGGAGCGGACCGCGGCGGCGATCGCGCGCGGGCGCCTCGCGCAGGAGATCGTGCCGGTGACCGTGCCGGCCAAGCGGGGCGAGCCGCTGGTCGTCGATCGCGACGAGCATCCCCGCGCGACGACGCTCGAGCAGCTCGCCCGGCTGCCGACGCCGTTTCGCACCCCCGGGACGGTCACGGCTGGCAACGCGTCGGGCGTCAACGACGGCGCGGTCGCGCTGCTGGTCGCCTCCGAGCAGGCGCTCACGCGCCACGGGCTGGTGCCGCTGGCGCGGATCGTCGCCGGCGCTAGCGCCGGCGTGCAGCCGCGGATCATGGGCATCGGCCCGGTCGCGGCGACGCGCCGGCTGCTCGAGCGGACCGGGGCCACGCTGCACGACTTCGACGTGATCGAGCTCAACGAGGCGTTTGCCGCGCAGGCGCTCGCGTGCCTGCGCGAGCTCGGGCTCCCCGACGACGCCGAGCACGTCAACCCCAACGGCGGCGCGATCGCGCTCGGGCACCCGCTCGGCGTCAGCGGGGCGCGGCTGGCGTTGACCGCGGCGCTGGAGCTGCGCGAGCGCGGCGCGCGGCGGGCGCTGTGCACGATGTGCATCGGCGTCGGCCAGGGAATCGCGGCGGTGATCGAAGCTGCCTGAGCGGGTCCTGAGGCACCGCGCCGTCACTGCAGGATGTAGCGGCCGGGGGCGGGGTCCTGAGGCACCGCGCCGTCACTGCAGGATGTAGCGGCCGGGGGCGGGGTCCTGAGCGGGGTGGCGCGGTGAGCCCAGCTGCGTCGGCGCGTCGCGCACCTCGCCCGAGCGCTCGTGCAGCCACGCCACCCAGTGCGGCCACCACGATCCCTGGTGGTGCGACGCGCTCTGCAGCCACTCCTGCGCATCGGCGGGCGTGCGCGAATTGACGTAATAGGACAGCTTGGGGTTGTCGAGGCTCGCGATCAGCGTCTGGACGTGCCCGCTGGAGACGAGCACGAACTGCGACGCGCCGCCCAGCAGCTGGGTCGTTCGGTAGCAGCCCTGCCACGGGGTGATGTGGTCGGTGATGCCGGCGACGTGGTAGGTGTCGCAGGCGATCCGGGAGACGTCGACCGGCGTCCCGAGCACCTTCAGCGCACCGGGACGCGTCAGCTGGTTGCGTGACACGAGGTCCAGCAGGTCGCTGTGGAAGCGGGCCGGGAGCCGGGTCGTGTCGGCGTTCCAGGCGAGGATGTCGAAGCTCGGCGGCTCCTGACCCAGCAGGTAGTTGTTGACCCAGTAGTTCCAGACCAGGTCGTTGGGGC
>JBEKRJ010000311.1:0-6072 GCA_049518835.1 Solirubrobacteraceae bacterium | reverse complement strand
CGTCGCGAGGTCAACCGCATCATCCTCACCCGGCCCGCGGTCGAGGCCGGCGAGCGCCTCGGCTTCCTGCCCGGCGACCTGATGGCGAAGGTCGACCCCTACCTGCGGCCGCTGTTCGATGCCCTGCACGACATGCTCGAACCCGAGCGCGTCAGCCAGCACCTCGAGCGCGGCGTGATCGAGGTGGCGCCGCTGGCGTTCATGCGCGGTCGCGCGCAACCGGTCTCGAGCGGGGTGCTGACGCCGAGCGGCTTTCGGCCGATCGGCAGCCTGCGGGTCGGCGACCTGGTGACCGGATCGGACGGGCGCCCGACGCCCGTGCTCGGCGTCTACCCTCAAGGCCGCAAGGAGGTGTTCCGGCTGACCGCGCAGGACGGAGGCTCGACCCTGTGCTGCGCCGAGCACCTATGGCACGTGTCCACGTCAGGCGAACGCAGGCGCGGCAAGCCCGGTCGGATACTGCAAACGCGCGACATGATCGGCCGGCTGCGCTCGCTTCACGAGCATCATTTCGAGCTGCCGTTGCTTCAAGCGCCGGCCGAGCTCGAGCCGCGCGACGTGCCGATCGACCCGTATACGCTTGGCCTGCTGCTCGGCGACGGCGGCGCGACGGGCGGTGCGCCTGCCTTCGCGGGCGATTCGGAGCCCATCACCGCGGCTGACGGGTCCCGCGACGACATCGGGCTAAGCGCCGGGACGCAGCTTGCCGTCGCGGTTGGCACCGATCAATTCGTCCCGGAGGCATACCTGGACAACGCGCCGGTCGTCCGCGTGGGGATCTTGCAGGGCCTGCTCGACTCAGACGGCGGTGAGGTCGTGCGCGCGGGCGCGACGTGCCCGATCCAGTTCGTGACGTGCTCGGAACGGTTGCGCGACGACGTCGCTTACGTGGTCCGCTCGCTCGGGGGCGTCGCCTGCTGGCGCCGGCGCGAGACGGACGGCTCGGCGCCCGCGCTTGTCGACGGCGGACCGGTGCCACCGCGCGCCGATGCGTTCGTGCTCGACATCCGCCTGCCAGCGGGGATCGAGCCGTTCCGCGTGGCGCGCAAGCGGGCGCTTTACAACCGGGACGACCGCACGCGGCCGACCCGCTTCGTGACCGCGATCGAGCCCGCCGGCGACGCGGACTGCGTGTGCATTCAAGTCGCGGCAGCGGACTCGCTGTATGTCACCGACGACTTCCTCGTCACGCACAACACGCTCAACGACAGCTTCATCATCCTCGACGAAGCTCAAAACACAAGTCCGGAGCAGATGAAGATGTTTCTGACCCGGCTGGGCTTCAACTCGAGGATGGTGGTGACCGGCGACATCACGCAGATCGACCTGCCGCGCGAGCAGGACTCCGGGCTCGTGGTGGTCGCCGACATCCTCGACGACATCGAGGGGATCGAGTTCGTCCGCTTCGGCGAGGAGGATGTCGTGCGCCACAAGCTCGTGCGGCGGATCGTGGCCGCCTACAACGAGCACGGCCAGCGCTCGGCGCCCGAACTGCGACAACGCAAGCGGGCCTGAGGGCCCACGTCGGGTGAGCGTGCTCGAGGTTGAGGTGATCGGGATCGAGCGTGTCGCGGCCGGTGGCCCGACGGCGGTGGACGTCGAGGAGCTATGCGGGCTGGCGCTGTCGTCGGCCGGGATCGACGACGGCCACGTCGCGGTCGAGTTCGTCGATGCCGAGCGGATCCGCGAGCTCAATCGCGACCATCGCCGCCACGACCAAGCCACCGACGTGCTGTCGTTCGGGATCGACCAGGACGGCGTCGCCGCTGGGCCGCGGGAGCTCGGCGACATCGTGATCTGCCCCGAGCAGACCGTGGACGTGCGCGAGGCGATCGTGCACGGCGCGCTGCACTTGACAGGGATGGACCACGAGACCGACGACGGGGAGATGCTGGCGTTGCAGGCAGAGCTGTTGCGCTGGGTCCAGTGAGCGTCGCCGCCCAAACGCGCTGCGGGTTCGTCGCGCTCGCCGGACGGCCGAACGTCGGCAAGTCGACGCTCGCCAATGCGATCGTCGGCGCCAAGTTCGCGATCGTGTCCGACAAGCCGCAGACGACGCGTCGCGCGATCCGCGGCGTCGCCACCGGCCCCGACTGGCAGCTGGTGCTCGTCGACCTGCCAGGCGTGCAGCGGCCGCGAGACGCGCTCACCGAGCGGATGCAGCATCGCGTCGAACGAGAGCTGAAGGACGCCGACGGCTGCCTGTTCGTGATCAACGGGGAGGAGCGCATCGGCCCCGGTGACCGGTTCATCGCCCGCCTGCTGGAGCGTGCGCCGGTGCCGGTCGTGATCGCCGTCAACAAGGTCGACCGCACCAACCGCGCGCGGATCACAGCAGCGTTGCAGGCAGCCGGCGAGCTCGGAGTCGGCGAGGAGATCTTCCCGGTGTCGGCGCGCAAGGGCTCAGGCATCGGGCCGCTGGTGGAGCACTTGACCTCGCTGCTGCCGGCGGGACCGTTCTACTTCGAGCGCTCGCAGCGCTCCGATCAGCCCCAAGCCCAGCTGCTGGCGGAGCTCGTACGCGAGCAGATCCTGCTGCGCACGCGCGAGGAGATCCCGCACGCGGTCGAGGTCGAGATCGACGAGATCATCGTGACCGCAATCGCTCCCGAGGCAGGGGGGCTCGTCCGAATCGAGGGAGTGATCCTGGTCGAGACCGAGTCTCAAAAGGGGATCCTGATCGGGGCCGGCGGGCGGATGATCAAGGCGGTGGGAACGGCGGCGCGTAAGGCGATCGAGCGCGAGCTGGGCGCGCGCGTGCATCTCGCGTTGTCGGTACGCGTTCGTCGCCATTGGCGCGGCGACGAGCGGCTGCTGGACCGGCTGGGGATCGAGTGAACGGCGCGCTGCCCGTGTTCGACGGGCACAACGACACGCTGACCCGCGACGATCACGGGCTGCTGGTCGACGGCCGCCCGGAGGGCCATCTCGACCTGCCGCGGATGCGCGCCGGCGGCGTGCGCGGCGCGATCTTTGCCGTGTTCACGCCATCTGACGGCGAGTTCCAGGTGCCGGTCGCGCGCGACGACGGCGTGGTCGAGTTCGAGCTCGCGCCGCCGGTCGAGCATCCCGTCGCCGCTGCGTTCGCGAGCGCGGCCGCCGGGCGGCTGCTTGCGCTCGAGCGGGCGGGCCATGTCCGGCTTGCGCGCGGCGTCGCCGACCTCGACTCGGCCCGCGATGACGACGGCCCGCCGGTCGCGGTCCTGCATCTCGAGGGCGCGGAGACGATCGATCCCGCGCTCGAGGCGCTCGATCTGTGGTACGCGGCGGGACTGCGGTCGCTCGGCCCCGTGTGGAGTCGGCCTAACGCGTTCGGCCACGGCGTGCCGTTCATCTCCCCCTCGTCGCCCGACACGGGCCCTGGCCTGACCGCAGCGGGACGCGAGCTCGTCCTGCGCTGCGCGCAGCGGGGGATCGTGGTCGATCTCAGCCACCTAAACGAGGCCGGATTCTGGGACGTCGCGCGGCTGGCGCCCGGGCCGCTGGTGGCGTCCCACAGCGCCGCGCATGCGCTGTGCGCCACGTCGCGCAACCTGACCGACGCGCAGCTGGATGCGATCGGCGCGTCCGGGGGCCTGGTCGGGATCGTGTTTGCGTGCCCGTTCCTGCGCTCCGACTTCGCCGACGACCCCGACACGCCGCTGACGCTGATCGCCGACCATGCCCGGTACGTCGCGCAGCGGATCGGCGTCGAGCACGTGGCCCTCGGCTCCGACTACGACGGCGCCACGATCCCCGCGGCGCTGGGCGATGTGGCCGGCACCCCAAGGCTGCTCGAGGCGCTTGGCGCCGCCGGCTTTGACGACCAGGAGCTGCGCGCGATCGGCTGGGACAACTGGCGCCGCGTGCTCGGTGAATGGTGGCGGTGAGCGCGGGACCTAGAATCGGGCCCCGTGGATGACGCCGAGATCGCTTTCGACGAGCGGGGCCTGGTCGCTTGCGTGGTGCAGGACTGGTGCACGGGCGAGGTGCTGACGCTCGCGTACATGAACGCGGAGGCGTTGGCGCTGACGCGCGAGACGGGCGAGCTCCACTTCTTCAGCCGTTCGCGCCAAGAGCTGTGGCACAAGGGCGCGACGTCTGGCAACACGCAGGCTGTGCGCGCGATCCGCTACGACTGCGACGGCGACGCGCTGGTGGCCCTCGTCGAGCCGGGGGGGCCCGCCTGCCACACCGGCCGGCGCAGCTGCTTTCACCGCGGCCAGCTCGAGCCGCCGGCACCGCACGAGGTGCTGCCGACGCTCGAGCGCACGATCGCGCAGCGCGCCGCGACGCGCCCCGAGCGCTCGTACACGGCGACATTGCTGGCCGACCCGGGGCGCATCGGCGAGAAGGTGCAGGAGGAGGCCGAGGAGGTCGCGCGCGCCGCGCGGGAGGAGTCCGATCAGCGCGTCGCCGAAGAGGCCGCCGACGTCCTGTACCACCTCGCGGTGCTGCTGGCCGGCCGCGGACTGTCGCTGCAGGACGCCGAGCGGGTGCTCGATGGCCGTCGTCAGCGCTAGCGCGGCGCCCGGCACGACGTTGTCGCTCGAGGACGTGCGCGCGCTGGCGCGCGCCTACAACCTGATCACGCTGCGCGAGACGCTGATCGACGACTGCCAGACGCCGGTGTCCGCGTTCCTGAAGCTGCGCGATGCGTACCGCGCCCAACCGGCGTTCCTGCTCGAGTCCGCCGACCAGGGCCGCGTCGGGCGCTACTCGTTCATCGGCTATCGGCCGCGCAGCGTGCTGCGCTGGTCGCTGGGCGACGCGGGTGACCCGTATGCGCTCGCGGCGGCGGAGCTCGCGCGCTTCCGTCCCGCGCCGCTGCCCGATCTGCCGCCGTTCGCCGGCGGCGCCGTCGGGATGTTCGCCTACGACCTGGTGCGGACCGTCGAGCCGCTCGGCGACCCCAATCCCGATCCGCTCGGAGTTCCGGACCTGGCGCTGATGTTCACCGACGCGCTGGTCGTGTTCGATCACCTCAAGCACACGGTGACCGTCCTCGCCAACGTCTACGCCGACGCCGCAATGGGGCTCGAGGCGTCGTATGCGCGCGCCGTCGAGACGATCGCCGAGGTCCGCTGGCGCTTGGGCGGCCCGGTCCCGCGGCCAGCGCGGCCGCCGCGCGCCGGTCGCCGCGCGCCGGAGTTCACCCCGAACATGAGCCGCGAGCAGTTCGAGGGCAACGTCGCGCGGATCGTGCAGTACATCTTCGCCGGCGACGCCTATCAGGTGGTCCCCTCGCAGCGCTGGTCGGCCCCGGTCCCGGTCGAGGCATTCTCGATCTACCGCGGCCTGCGCGCCGTCAACCCGAGCCCGTACATGTACTTCCTCGACTTCGGCGACTTCGAGATCGCCGGCGCCAGCCCAGAGCCGCTGATCACGGTCTCGGGCCGGGAGGTCTCGACCCGACCGATCGCCGGCACCCGCCCGCGCGGCGCCACCGCCGAGGAGGACCGGATGCTGGCTGCGGAGCTGCTCGCTGACCCCAAGGAGCGGGCCGAGCACGTGATGCTCGTCGACCTCGGCCGCAACGACCTCGGGCGCGTGTGCGAGTACGGCAGCGTCAAGGTCGAGGACTTCATGATCGTCGAGAACTACAGTCACGTGATGCACATCGTCTCGCGCGTGACCGGGCGACTGCGCGAGCGCGTCGCGGCCCTAGACGCGCTGCGCTCGGTGCTGCCGGCCGGCACCCTGTCGGGGGCGCCGAAAGTGCGAGCGATGCAGATCATCGACGAGCTCGAGCCCGTCAAGCGCGGCGGCTACGGGGGCGCGATCGGCTACGCCAGCTACACGGGCGACCTCGACACCTGCATTCACATCCGGACGGTCGTGATCAAGGACGGCGTGGCGCACGTACAGGCTGGCGGTGGGACCGTCGCCGACGCGCGGCCCGCGAACGAGTACCTCGAGTCGCAGGCCAAGGCGCGGGCGGTGCTGCAGGCGATTGAGCTTGCTGTCGCACAGCCGGACTGGCCGTAAGCGCCCTGACCCAAGGGCCTGGCTGCAAAACACTCCGCATATGGCGTGTTTTGCAGCCAGGCCCCAACCCACAGTACCGTTGCAACCGGGCGGGTCCTGGTGATC
>JBEKRJ010000310.1:0-6073 GCA_049518835.1 Solirubrobacteraceae bacterium | reverse complement strand
ACCTACGCCCCGGCCGATCTGATCGTCGGCGTCGCGCTGTGGCTCGTTGCCCTGGTCGCGACGCTGCTGATCATCAGCATCGACTCAAACCGCCACTACGACCACCGGCGACCCGGGGTGGCCAAACGTGACGTGCCAGCGAAGCCGCGCCCGCGCACGTCACGTTGTGTCCCGCAGACGACCACAACGTAACGCCCGAAAGAGTCAGATGACCGGCTGTAATGTTGTTCGAGGATCGACCCGCGTGTCGGCGTCCTGCTCCTGCGTCACCGCAATCACAACGATGTGGCGCGCCATAGCTCCAGCGCCTGCGCGGCCGCCTCGTCGGAGGAGACACCGGTCATGTCGATCACGTTGACGGCGGCTAGCTTGCGCATCCAGGTCAGCTGGCGGCGGGCGTAGTTGCGGGTGCGGCGCTTCATCGCCTCGACGTCGCCGGCGAGCAGCTCGTCGAATCCCAGCGCTTTGCGAGCGGTGATCGACGCGCCGGCGGCGTTTGCGCGCCGCACCTCCTGCGCCACCCCGGCCGCGACCATTCGCTCGACGCGCGCGTCGATCGCGGCGTACAGCTGGTCGCGTTCGAGCGTCAGCCCGATCAGCAGCGTCGGCCGGCGAGTGTCGGCCGTCCACAGCTGCGACTCGCCGTCGGGCGGCTCGAGCTCGCCGGCGTCAAGCAACTCGAGCGCACGCACGATCCGTTGCCGGTCGGCCGGCTGGATCTCCGCCGCCGCCCACGGCGCGCGCTGGGCGAGCACCGTGTGCAGCGCGAGCGGCCCGCGCGCCTCGAGCTCGGCGGTCCACCGTTCGCGTGCCCCCTCTGGAGGCGCGGGCCTGAGCTTCAGCTCGGTCAGTGCGGCTCTCAGGTACAGGCCCGTACCGCCGACGACGATCGGCCGCTTGCCGCTGGCCAGCAGCTGATCGATCTCGGCATGCGCGAGCTCGGCGTACTGACCGGCACTGAAGCTCGCGTCGACCGGCAGGAACGAGATCAGGCGATGCTCGAGCTGGGCTCGTTCGGCCGGACCCGCGGCGCCGGTCAGCGTCTCGAGGCCCGCGTATACCTGCAACGCGTCGGCCGAGACCGCCACCGGCTGCTCGCCCCCGGTCCGCAACCGGCGCGCGAGGGCGATCGCGACGGCCGTCTTGCCGACCCCGGTCGGTCCGAACAGCGCGAGCACCTCAGCTCGATGTGAGCTCACTGACCCGGCAGATCCCTCAGAAAAGTTCCTGGCCGCCGTCGATGCCGGTATGTTCTCAGCATGGCTTCGCGCAACGCGGCCACGCGCGTGCTGGTCGGCACCGGGCTCTCGCTGCAGTCTGACCCGTTCGTCGGTGGGATCGAGGCGGCGCGGGTCGCAGGCGCGGCACTCGCCGGCGTGTCTCCCGACGTCATGTTCGTGTTTGCCAGCGGGGCCCACCTGCTCGAGCCCGAGGCGACGCTCGCCGGCATCTACCAGGTGCTCGATCCGCAGACGCTGGTCGGCTGTGGCGCGGGCGGAGTGCTCGGCGCAGGGCGCGAGCTGGAATCGGGCACAGCCGTGGCCGTGTGGGCGGCCTCCTTCGGTGACGGCGCGAAGGCGACTCCGTTCCATGCAACCGGCGGCACCGACGCGATCGACGGCCTGCCGGACCCGACCGGCGCCAGCGGCGTGATCATGCTGTCTGACCCGTACTCGTTCCCGACCGAGCAAGCGCTTGCGCGACTGTCCAACGACGCCGCCGCGGTCCCCGTGCTGGGTGGGATCGCCAGCGCTCGGAGCGCCGCCGGCGGCGGGGTGCTGTTCGATGGGGAGCGGGTGCGCGACGAGGGCGCGGTCGGCGTCACGCTCGAGCACGTCGAGGTCCTGCCGTGCGTCTCACAGGGAGCGGCGCCGCTCGGGCGCGAAGTGACGATCACAGCCGCCGAGGGGAACGTGATCCACGAGCTCGCCGGGCGCCCCGCGCTCGAGACGATCGAGACGATCATCTCCGCGCTCTCACCGCGCGAGCGGGCGCTGCTGGAGACCGGGGTGCTGATCGGAATCGTGATCGACAGCGGCAAGCCCGAATATGAGCAGGGCGACTTCCTCGTCCGCGGCGTGCTGGGAGCCGACCCAGACTCGGGGCGGGTGGCCGTGGGCGCGACCGTGCGCGAGGGACAGGTTGTCCGCCTACATGCACGCGACGCCAAGTCGGCGGCGGAGGACCTGCGCCGGGCGCTGAAGCTGCGCGTCGAGGCGCTGTCGGGCGCGTCTCCCGCCGGCGCGCTCGTGTTCTCCTGCAACGGCCGCGGGCGGACGATGTTCGGCACCGACGACCACGACGCAAAGACGATCGAGCGCGAGCTGGGCGGCGTCCCCGCGGCAGGATTCTTCGCCGCCGGCGAGATCGGCCCGGTTGGCGGCCGCGCGTTCCTGCACGGCTTCACCGCCACGCTGGCGGTGTTCCCCGCCTGAGGCTCGCGTCAGAATTATTGATGGCTTTGACGAGCGTCTGGACGCGCCCGGCGCGCTTTCGGATCCGCCCGCTCGCCGGCCAGACGGTGCTGGTGACCGGCGCCACGGGCGGGATCGGCAGCGCGATCGCCAGGGCGTTCGCCGCCCGCGGCGCCCGCTTGGTCCTCACCGGACGGCGGGCCGACGTGCTCGAGTCAATCGCGCGGCGCACCGGCGGCCGGGCGATCGTATGCGATCTGGCGGCGCGTGAGGACCTCGACCGGCTCGCGCGCGACGCCACGACAGCAGCGGTTGACGTGCTCGTGGCGAACGCCGCGCTGCCCGCGAGCGGCCTCTTGACGGACCTCGGCCGCGATCAGCTCGACCGCCTGATCGACGTCAACCTGCGCGCGCCGATCGCCCTGACCCACGCGCTCCTACCCGGGATGATCGAGCGCCGGCGCGGCCATCTCGTGTTCATCTCGTCGCTGGCGGGCAAGGCCGCCTCGCCGTCTTCCTCCATGTACTCGGCGACCAAGTTCGGCCTGCGGGGCTTTGCGCTCGGGCTCCGAGAAGACCTCCGTCCGCACGGGATCGGCGTCTCGGTCGTGTTGCCAGGCTTCATCCGCGGCGCCGGCATGTTCGCCGAGACCGGCGTCGAGTTGCCGTTCGGCGTTTCGACGCGTACGCCCGGGGAAGTCGCGCGCGGCGTGATCCACGCGATCGAGCGAAACCGCGCCGAGGTCGAGGTCGCCCCGCTGGCGTTGCGGGCCGGCGCCATGGCCGCCGGCGTGGCACCGCAGCTCGCCGCGAGCATCAGCCGCCTGCTCGGCAGCGATCGAATCTCGGCTGAGATCACTGCGGGCCAGCGCCACAAGCGCTGAGTGCCGGAACAGCGCGCCGCTGGACCACTGCGTATCACTCATGCGTGGACGCGCTTGGTCTTACCGGGCGGATGTCGACCAGGCGAGCCTGGCAGCGAGGTCAGCGGCCGTGAGATCGATCAACGCGCTCTGAGTGATCGGCCGGTACGTGTCGCCGTCGAGCGCGAGCCAATCGACCTTGCGCTTCGCCGCGTCGACGATCAGCAGTTCGTCGACCTGGTGCGCGGCGTAGAAGGCGAGCTTGTCCCAGCTTTTGTCGGCCGGGGAAACGATTTCGACCACCAGTGCGGCGGTCGGGTGCCACTGCGGCGCGTAGCCCGGACGGTGCAGCGCCAGGTCCGGGACGCGGTAGTCGTCCTTGCTCTCCCCGATGCCGACAGTGCCCGTGAGTTCCAGACCGGCCGCATCCGCTAGTGGATCGAGCACACCGACCAGCTTCACGGCGAGCCGCTCATGCTCGTGGCTGGGCGGTGGGATCATGTGCAGCACACCCTCCCACACCTCGTCGCGGCGATCGAGATCGAGACGCGCGCGCTGCTGGAGCAGCTGCTCGATCACGGCTGGCTGCGGGTCGAGCACGAGCGTAGGCA
Organism: Solirubrobacteraceae bacterium; assembly: GCA_049518835.1. Lineage (GTDB taxonomy): Bacteria > Actinomycetota > Thermoleophilia > Solirubrobacterales > Solirubrobacteraceae > Palsa-465. The sequence continues at coordinate 2,185 of JBEKRJ010000310.1, read as the reverse complement.
TCGGCTCAAGCGTACCGTCGTCGCAAACCGGTGCGGCCCGTCCGCTCGTGCCGTCGGTCGTGGCCATCGCCGCACGCCGACAGACGCGCCCGCTGATCCGCCCACGGGCAAACGCAAGCAGACCAAGACGACGATCGTGACGATCGGCTCCGCGTCGCTGTCCGGGCTCCCCATCGGGACCCACCGCGTGACGCTCAAGCTCAACAAGGGCGGGGTCCGGCTGCTCAAGCAGGCGCACACGCTGCACAGCACCGCCACCGCCGACCTGCACGTCGGGGTCGATCACCAAGACCGTCCGCTTCGCGGTGACGCTCAAAACCGCCAAGCCAAAGAAGAACAAGAAGAAATAGGAGCATCGAGCAGCGGGCGCCGCGGCGAGCGGGGCCCGGCCAGCGCGGGAGCTCTCGCCGGGCGGGTGGCTGCGACTCGCGGATCGATCGGGGCGGCCGACCAGCGTGCTGCCGGACGACGTGTCGCACTACCGCTACATTGTGCGACATGGGGGTCATCTCGGTCCAGGACCTTCGCAACGACACCGGTGGGGTGCTGCGTCGCGTCGAAGCGGGCGAGACGCTGATCGTGCTCGGCAATCGACGGCCGGTCGCGCAGATCATGCCGCTGGTGGAGCGCCCCACGTGGCTGCCGGCCGCGCAGTTCGCCAGGGTGCCGGCGCATCCCGCCGATCCGGGGCTGCGCGACGATCTCGCCAGCCTCCAGCCGGACACCCTTGACGATCTGTGAGCAGCCGAGCGATCGCTGACACGTCGCTGGTCATCGCGCGCGAGACCGGTCGCCCCCTCGACTCCTACGAGGAGGATCTTGAGATCGCGGTATCGATCGTCACGATCGCCGAGCTCGAGCTGGGCGTGCTCACCGCCGCCACCGCACCCCGGATCCGCGCCGCGCGGCTGCAGACGTTGCGCGACGCCGAGCAGCTGACCGCTGTGCCGCTGGACCGCGCGGTGGCATCGGCGTTCGCGAAACTTGTGGTCGAGATGCGCGCGGCCGGGCACGGCAGACTCGGTGTTCAGGATGCGTGGATCGCAGCGACCGCGATCGCCCACGACGCCGACCTGCTGACCCAGGATGCCGACTTCGACGCGGTCCCGAGCCTTCGCGTCATCAAGCTGTAGCGGATAGACGAAGTCGGCAGACCCCTCCGGTCGCGGCGGCTAATAGCCATAGTCGCTGCCGATAGCCGTTCGGACGGCGGCTGACTAACGGTGCCGAGAGGCAACACGATAGGGGTCTATCCGCGGCGACTAATAGGGTCGCGGTCATGGGTGACGGGTGGCGTGATCCCGGGGAGGTGCTGGCGAGGTACGAGCGCTGGCTCGTGGGGCTGCCGCCGTCGGAGCGCACGCGCCGGGAGTACGTGAAGTACGTGCGCTGGGTGCGGCTGTCCTGCGGCTGGCTGGGAGACGGGATCGACGCGCGGGCGGTCGGCGCCGATCCGCTGGCGGATCCGCGGGCGCCGAATTATGCCGCGCGGGACTTGAAGCGGTTTTTGAAGTCCGAGCGGATGCTGGGCCCGCGTCGGTGAACAGGCATTGGCGTCGGTCGATCATCTCTTCCGGCATGCGGGGATGGATCGCGCGAACGTGCGGCGTGAGCAGCTGCCGCAGACCGCGCCGCGCGTGCTCTCGCGCGAGGAGCAGCGACTGCTGCTCCGGGCGGCGGAGCGCGGCGACCCGCGGGATCCCGCGCTGGTTCTGGTACTGCTATTCGCGGGGTTGCGGATCTCCGAGGCGAGCAAATGGAGATCGACTTCCGATGGCCGGCCGGCCGTACGCAGCGCAGCGCCACGAGCTGGGCTCGTTCCAGGCGCTGGCCGGCCCGGAGGATGTGTAGCGGTCCTTCGAGCTGGCGCCGGATGATCTGCGCTGGGCGCTGTCTCACCGCGGCGACGCGCAGCTCGGCGCGGCCCCGCTGTTGGGCTCGCTGCGGTGGTTGGGGTTCGTGCCCGAGGCGCTGGCGGAGCTGCCCAGCCGGCGTTGCTAGCGTTGTGCGCGCAGCTCGAGGCCGACCCCGACGATCTCGTGGTGTACGGCGCGCGTGGGGGCGGGATCACGTGGCTTGAGTGGTTGCGAACGCCGGCAGCCGGGAGCAGCCCGGCGGAGATCCTCGCGGCGCTGGAGAAGCTCGAGTATCTGCGGCTGCTCGGCGGCGAGCGCGTCGATCTATC
>JBEKRJ010000309.1:0-10264 GCA_049518835.1 Solirubrobacteraceae bacterium | reverse complement strand
TCGTCGCGACGCGCGGCACCGCGCAGGCGGTCCGCAAGATGGGGATCCCGGCCGAGTCGATCAACAAGATCGGCGAGGGCTCGCCGCACGTCGTCGACCGGATCGAACAGGGCGGCGTCGACCTCGTGATCAACACGCCACGAGGCACCGGCGCGCGCGCCGACGGCTACGAGATCCGGACCGCCGCGGTCGCGCGCGGGATCCCGTGCGTGACGACGATGGCCGGCGCGATGGCGGCCGCCCGCGCGATTGCTGCGGCGCGGCGCGGCGAGCCGGAGGTGCTCTCGCTGCAGGAGATCCACGCCCGCGGACCCGCTCGCGCGCGTGAGCGATCGCCAACGTGATCGGCTCTGCGACGACGGGCTGATGCGGTCCTGACCGAGCCTGTCAGCGCCCCTGCGCCAAGCGGCCAGGGCGAGTGATTTGTCGTTACGAGCGGGCTTGGTCGCTCGCCAACCGCGAACCCTCGACGTTCGCCCCGGCAAGTGCCCAAGACGCACAAAGATCCTGCAAAAAGTGCGTATTCCCTCTGCCACGCTCGACATGACTCGATCTCAGCTTGAGGTCGAGTCGAATTGGGAAGCTAGGTCTTGATCGCCCCAGCGCAAGATGTATATTGGCCGCCCATGCCGCCGGTCAGCGAATCGCCACCGAAGCCCATTGCTGCGCCGGAGCGGTCGCTCACGCAGCGAATGGAGGCGCTGCAACGGGCGAACGACATCCGCAGCCGGCGCGCGCAGCTCAAGCGCGATCTGAAAGCCGGCCGTCAGCCGATTCACGAGCTGCTGCTCGAGCCGCCGGAGTTTCTCGAGACCGCGAAGGTGTTCGATCTGCTGCTGGCGGTGCCCAAGTACGGCCGGGTCAAGGTGAACAAGATCCTGTCGCAGTGCCGGATCTCGCCGAGCAAGACGATCGGTGGACTGTCCCAGCGTCAGCGCGCCGAGCTGGTCGCGCTGATGCGCCGGCGCTGACGCGCAGCGCGCTGGCCCCCTTGGTGGCCAAGGTGTTCGTGATCACCGGGCCGTCCGGGGTCGGCAAGGGCACGCTGATCCGCGGGCTGCTCGAGCGACTGCCGGGGCTCGAGCTGTCGGTCTCGGCGACTACCCGCGCGCCCCGTTCCGGCGAGCGCGACGGCGTCGACTACCACTTCATCGACGACGCGCGGTTCGACGCGCATGTCGCCGCCGGGGAGTTCGTCGAGCACGCCCGCTACTCGGGCAATCGCTACGGGACGCTGCGCAGCGAGCTCGAGCGCCGCCTGGTCGCCGGCGCGCCGGTCGTGCTCGAGATCGAGGTCCAGGGCGCCCGGCAGGTGCGCGAGGCGCTGCCCGACGCGGTTGCGGTGTTCATCGCGCCGCCGTCGCTGGCGGCGCTGCGGGCCCGGCTGGTGGGGCGCGGGACCGACAAGCCCGAGCAGGTGGCGCGCCGGCTGCTGACCGCCGAGCGTGAGCTGCAGGCGCGACCCGAGTTCGGCCACGTGATCGTCAACGACCGCCTCGAGCTCGCGATCGATGCGCTGGCGGGGATCGTCAGCCGCGAGCTCGACTGCTAGCACGAGGCGCGCCCTCGGCCGCCCGCTAACCTTCTCAGCATCTCTCACTTGCAAAGGACGACACAACCTTGATCTCACCCCGCATCGACAAGTTGCTCGACCACGTCGACTCCGACTATGCCAGCGTGATCGTGGCCGCCAAGCGGGCGCGGCAGATCAACTCCTACTACCACAACCTCGGCGAGGGCACGTTCGACGAGTTCCCGCCGCCGATGGTCGACACGCGCTCGAAGAACTACCTCACGATCGCGCTCGAGGAAGTCGCGCAGGGCAAGCTGAAATACCACTACCGGTAGGCGGGTGGCGGATCGGGCGGTAGGGAGCATCGGTGGGCCGGTTGCTGTTTGGGGTCAGCGGCGGAATCGCGGCCTACAAGTCGCTGGAGGCCGTGCGGCTCGCTGTCCGGGCCGGACACGCGGTCCGCGTGATCCAGACCCCGACCAGCCAGCGGTTCGTCGGCGCGGTCTCGTTTGAGGCGATCACTGGCGCGCCGGTTCTGACCAGCGAGTTCGACCCCGACCCGGCACGGGGGGCGTATCCGGGCGAGCCGCTGCCCGAGCGCGCACCGATCAACCACCTGGCGCTCGTCGAGCGCGCGCAGCTCTACCTGGTCGCGCCCGCGAGCGCGAACACGCTTGCCAAGCTCGCCCACGGCCACGCCGACAACCTCGTTACCAGCGCCGCACTCGCGGCCGACTGCCCCGTGGCGGTCGCGCCGGCGATGAACAACCGGATGTACGAGCACGCCGCGACGCAGGCCAACCTCGAGCTGCTGGCCGCGCGCGGGGTCGCAATCGTCGCACCCGGCGAGGGAGCGCTGGCCTCCTACGGCGAGCACGGCATCGGCCGGCTGGCTGAGCCCGAGCAGCTGCTGGCGGCGTGCGAATCGCTGCTGGCGCCGGCGCACTGGGCCGGGCTGCGGGTGCTCGTGACCGCCGGCGGCACGCGTGAGCCGATCGACAGCGTGCGCTACATCGGCAACCGCTCCTCCGGCAGGATGGGGTTCGCGCTCGCGGCGGAGGCAGCGCGGCGGGGAGCCGACGTGACCGTCGTGGCCGCGAACGTGTCGCTGCCGGCGGCCCGGGGCGTGCGGGTGATCGAGGTCCGGACCGCGGCGGAGCTCGCCGACGTATGCGATCACAGCTTTGATGAATGCGACCTGCTGCTGATGGCCGCCGCCGTGGCGGACTTCCGGCCCGCCGCCCCGGCGGCCACGAAGCTCAAGAAGGACGCCGGTGCGCCGACGATCGAGCTCGAGCCGACAGTCGACGTGCTCAGCGGCCTCGCGGCTCGCCGCCGGGCCGATCAGCTGCTCGTCGGCTTCGCCGCCGAGCACGGCGACGGCGCGCTCGCCTACGCGCGCGAGAAGCTGTCGCGAAAGCGCCTGGACGCCCTCGTCGTCAACGACATCTCGGTCGATGGGATCGGGTTCGACGCCGCCGATAATGAGGTCACGATCCTCACCTCTCGCGGTGAGGAGCGCCACGTGGCACGGACGAGCAAGCACGAGATCGCGCGTGCGGTGCTCGATGAGGTGCAGCGCCTACGGGACCAGGGAGGAGCTGATGGAGCCGCCCGAGCAAGCGCCGGTAGCGCCGGACGAGTGTGAGGCATTCGCCGCGGTCGCCCGGCGGCTCGCCGACAACGTCTCGCGTGCGGTGCAGATCAGGTCCGAGACGCTCGAATACGTGCTCGTCGCGTTGCTCGCCGAAGGCCACGTGCTCGTCGAGGACTACCCGGGTGTCGGCAAGACGGCGCTCGCGCGGGCGATCGCGCGCTCGATCGACTGCCAGTTCGCTCGGGTTCAGTGCACCTCGGACCTGCTGCCCGCGGATGTCGTCGGCACCAACGTCTATGACCAGCGCGAGGGTCGGTTCGAGTTCCGGCCGGGCCCGGTGTTCGCCAACATCGTGCTCGTCGACGAGATCAACCGAGCCTCGCCCAAGACGCAATCGGGGCTGCTGGAGTGCATGCAGGAGCGCAGCGTGACGGTCGACGTGCAGACCCACGAGCTCGCGCGACCGTTTCTCGTGCTGGCGACCCAGAACCCGATCGAGTACGAGGGAACCTACCCGCTGCCCGAGGCGCAGGTGGACCGGTTCATGATCCGCGTCTCGCTGGGCTACCCTTCGCGCCGGGCCGAGGCCGGGATGCTCGCCGACCACGAGGCGGGCGATCGCGTCCTCATGCTGGCGCCGGTCACGACCGCGGCCGAGGTGCTCGCAGCCCAGCAGGCCGCGACCCGCGTGCGCGCCTCTGAGCCGCTGCGCGACTACGTCGTCCGGCTGCTGTGGCGCACGCGGGAGGACCCGCGCGTCGATCTCGGCGCAAGCCCCCGCGCCGGCCTGATGCTGTTGCGGGCGGCGAAGGCGTACGCGATGGCGCGCGGGCGCGACTACGCGTTGCCCGACGACATCCAGGCGCTGGCGGCGCCGGTGCTCGCGCACCGCCTCGTGCTCGGCCCTGACATGCCGCGGGCGGCGGCGCAAGAGGTGATCGCCGACGCCGTCAGCTCGGTCCGCGCGCTGTGAGGCGCGGGGCGCGGCAAGCGGCGGGGCGGACCACGACCAGCGGGCTGAGGCGCGCCGCAGGGGTCGCGCTCGGCGGCGTCCTATTGATCGTGATTGCCTTCACCTTCGACGCCGCGCCGCTGTTCGTGCCCGGGGTGGCGTTCGCGCTGCTCGGGCTGCTGGTGCCGGCGTGGGTGTTGCTTAGCGCCAGCGGCACGAGCCTCGAGCGCCGGCTGCACACCGACCGCGTGGTCGAGGACGAGCCGCTGGAGGCGACGATCGACGTGCGACGCGGGCTGCTCGGGCCGCCGGGCGCCGAGATCGACGACCCGCTCGCCGGCGACCCGGTGCCGATGACGCGGGCGCTGTCGCTGATCAGGGGCGCGCGCAGCGCCAGCGTCCACATCGTCGCGCGCTTTCCTCGCCGTGGGCTGCGGACGCTGCCGGCGCCTAGCTTGGTCGTCCAGGACGCGCTCGGGCTAGCGCGACTGACGCGTGCGGCGTCGACGGCCCCCCAAGAGCTGCTGGTGCTACCGCGCACCGAGCGGGTGCGGTGGGGCGAGCGCGGCGCCGGCGACCGCACGCGCGCGCTCGCGGGGGCGAGGGCCAACGACCCGCTGGCCGCCGTCGAGATCGACGGACTACGGCCGTACCGTCCCGGCACGCCGGCCTCGAGGATCCACTGGCCGGCGCTGGCACGCGGGTCGGGGCTGCTCGAGCGCCGCCTGCAAGCGGACGCCGACACGCGCCCGCTGGTGGTGCTCGACACACGCGGCGAGGGCCCGATCGAGCACCTGGACGCCGCCGTGCGCGCCGCCGCGTCGTTGACGCTCGAGCTCGCACGGCGCGGGGGCTGCGGCCTGCTGCTGCCCGGCGAGCGACGCCCGATCACGATCGAGCCCGAGCTGCTCAGCTGGCCGCCCGCGCACGCGCGCCTGGCGCTCGTGCGAGGGGGCGCGGGCATCCGCCCGCCGGTGCTCGGCCCGGGCACCGCGTCGCGTCCGGTCTTCTATGTCGCTGCCCAGGCGCTCGACCGCCTGCCCGTCGGGCTGTCGGCCGGCCATCGCGGCTCGGTGATCATCGTCCCCCGCGCGGTCAGCGGGCGGATCTCGGGACGGCTGTGCTTCGAGGTCGCGGGCTGTTGCGGTTTCGCGCTGCGTGGCGCGGGTCGCTCGGCGCCGGGCGCCAGCAGGCCGACCGCGACGGCCGGCGGGGCGGCTCAGGCGGGCCCTCGGTGAGCACGGCGTCGCAGATCGCGGTCCTGCCGACGTCGGGGCGCGGGGCGCGGGCGCATGACAGCGCCGCGGGGCGCGGCGAACGCCCGCTTGTGCGGCTCGCCGCGTTCGCCGCACTCGGACTCTACGGAGTGCTTCGCTGGGGGACGCTGCTCACTCCCGCGCCAACTGGGAGGCTGCTCGGGCTGCTCGCGCTGGCGGTGCTCGTCGCCGGCCTGGGCGGCGCCGTCGCCAGCTACAGCCGCGGCAACCGCAGGTTCGTCGGGTGGGCGGCCGGCGTCGGCGCGGTGATCGCGCTGCTGGCCGTGCTGGCGCTGTCCGGGGTCCCGCTGGCGTGGGTCCGGCACGTGCGGATTGCCGTCACGACGAACGCGATCGAAGACGGGCTGTCGGCGCTGCCGCAGGTGCTCGTCCCCTATAACGGGATCAACGACTGGGTGCGGGTCGTGATCGTGCTCGGCGCGGGCGTGCTGCTGCTGGACGCCGCGCTCGTGCTCGCCTTCACGACCAGGGCGCTCGGCGATCTGCGCCGCGCGGGCGGGGCGCTGCCGCTCGTCGCGTTGGCGGTCGTCCCGTCGACGCTCGCCCGTCCGCAGCTCCCTTACGTGCAGGGGCTGCTGCTGTTCGTGCTGCTGGCGGCGCCTCAACTACGAGGCGCTGACCGGGACGCTGTCGCCCGCCCACGTCGACACCTTTGCATGGAATCAGACTTATGGACCGCTCGACTGGCCACAGACCGGGCGCGAGATCTTCGACGTGCAGGCCGCGCACCCCGACTACTGGAAGGCGGAGAACCTCGACTACTTCAATGGCTACAGCTGGGTCCAGGCGCCGGTAGCCCAACCCCAGCACCCACTCGACGAGTCGGCCGCGGCCGTGCGCCTGTACACACAGACGATCAAGGTCACGATCCGCGGCCTGGACACGACCGACGTGATCGCGGCAGGCAGCGCCTTGGCGCCGCAGGACATCTCCGCACAGGTGCTGCCCGGTGCCTCACCCGGCACCTGGACGACGGCGTCGACCGTCCAGCCGGGCGCCAGCTACCGGGTGAACGTGTATGCGCCGGCCGCGATTGCTGGGCTCTACGGTCCGTCTGCCACGTCGCTGGCGGCCGTCGGGCCCGCACTTGACCCCGACTTGTCGGCGTACCTGACGGTCGGGATGCCGAGCGCGGTGGTCGCCGGCGCCGGCGTTGTCCGCGCCGCGCCGGTCGTGTTCGCGCCGTTTCACTCCCGGCGGCCGGTGGCGAGCGACGCCACCGACGGCGACGTCACGACGATCCGCCTGATGACGCCGACGCGGGTCCAGGGCACGCCCTACGCGCAAGCCTTTGCGCTCGCCCAGCGGCTCGCGCGCCAGGCGGCGACGCCATATGCATTCGTGCAAAGCGTGCTCCGCTACCTGTCGACCGCCAACGGCTTTAGCTACAACCAGCATCCACCGAGCAGCCGGTACCCGCTCGAGAGCTTCTTGTTCGACACCAAGACCGGCTACTGCCAACAGTTCTCGGGCGCGATGGCGCTGCTGTTGCGGATGGGCGGTGTCCCGGCGCGCGTTGGCGCCGGCTTCACGACCGGCACCTATGACTCGGCGATCAAACAGTACGTCGTCAGCGACACCGACGCACACGATTGGGTCGAGGCGTGGTTTGCGGGCTATGGCTGGGTGGCGTTCGATCCGACCCCGGCGGCGGCGCCGGCGCGCGGCGGGCACGCCCCGCTGCCCGCGATCGAGGGCGCCGACACGAGCGTCGGCGCGGCGCCGCTGATTCACCATCAGGACGTCACGCCGAGCGCGGGAACCGCTGCTCGGGCGGCGCGCCCGCACCGGTCCTCGAGCGTGGTCACGGTCGTCGCGCTCGCGGTTGCGGCGGCGCTCGTGCTCGTGGCGCTAGCGGCGCTGGCGTGGCGTCGGGCGGCGGCGAGCCCCCGGGATCCGCTGGGCGAGCTCGAGCGGGCGCTGGCGCGCTGCGGACGGCCGGTCGCCGATGGCGTGACGCTCGCTGCGCTCGAGCGGCGGTTCGGCTCCTCGGGCGACGGCGCCGCCTACATCCGGGCGATCCGGCTGGCGCGATTTGCCGACGGCGAGCAGCCGACGCCCGAGCAGCGCAGGGCGCTGCGCGCGCAGCTGCGCGCGGGCCTGGGCGTCACCGGGACGCTGCGTGCACTGTGGGCGCTGCCGCCGCGGTGGCGACGCAGGATCGGATCGGGATCGCAAAGCCGGGGCATACACTGAGCGGATGGACGACGTTTACGAGCTCTTCACGCGGGGGACCGAGCTGCTCGAAGCCGGCGATCACCACCAGGCGACGATTCCGCTGACGCGCGCGCGGGACCTGGCGCCGGACAAGACTTCGATTCGCGAAGCGCTCGGCCGGGCGCTGTTTCACGTCCGCCGCTACGAGCTGGCGGCGGCGGAGTTTCAGGCCGTGATCGACCGGGCTCCGACCAACGACTTTGCGCTGTTTTGCCTCGGACGTTGCCTGCAGATGCTGGGACGTCACGCCGAGGCGCGCCAGCCGCTTGCACTCGCCGCCTGCATGCAGCCAGCCCGACGGGACTACCGGATTTACCGCGATCGCGCCCGCGCTGCGGCCTCGCGCTCGTGAGTTAAAACTCCGCGCGAGCGCCGCAGCGTGCCTGCCCGCAGGCCGGTACCTAGTGCTAATGTGAATTTCAGAGCTGGCGCGCCGGGCGCATCCCGGTGACGTTCCGAAGTGGGCGCTCGCCCGCTTTTTTTATGAGTTTGATGACGGAGGAGATTGTGAGTGCACCCCACGAAGAGATCGAAGCTCGGCTCGCAGTGCTAGAGCCCGAGGTCGAGGTGCTGCTCGCCGAGGTTGTCTCGGGGAGCACGCTGCGCCTCTTCATCGATCATCCGGACGGGGTGACGCTTGCTGTCTGCGAGCGGGTCTCAGGGCATCTCAGCGACTACCGCGACAGCTACTCGCTCGAGGTGTCGTCGCCCGGCCAGGACCGCCCCCTGACCAAGCCGCAGCACTTTGCGCGGTTCCTCGGCCGGCACGCGCGCGTTCGCCTGCGGGAGGCGCGTGATGGCCACAAGAGCGTGACCGGCGAGCTGGTCGGCGCCAGTGACAGAGAAGTGACGATCGCCGCGCGGGGCGGGATCGTCACGATCCCCTACGAGCAGATCGCCCGCTCCAACCTCATCCCCGGAGACTGACCATGTCGAGAGAGATCGTCGAAGCCGTACGAGGCCTCGCAGCCGAGAAGAACATCTCCTCGGAGAAGCTGATGGAGGCGCTCGAGGACGCGCTGCTGTCCGCGTACAAGAAGACGCCGGGCTCGGCGCCCTACGCGAAGGTCGAGATGGACCGCGACAGCGGTGACTTCAAGGTCTGGGAGCTGAAGATCCCACCGGAGCTCGAGGAGCAGCTCCTCGTCGAGGCGACCACCGACCTGCAGCCGACCGTCGATCCCGAGACCGGCGAGATGCGCGAGCCGCCCGAGCCCGAGATCGACCTCGAGAAGCTCAAGCAATACGAGGATCAAATCGAGACCGAGGACGTCACGCCGCACGACTTCGGCCGGATCGCCGCCCAGACCGCCAAGCAGGTGATCCTGCAGCGGATCCGCGAGGCCGAGCGCGACATGATGTATGAGGAGTATCGCGACCGGGTCGGCGAGCTGATCACCGGGATCGTCCAGCAGTCCGACTCGCGCTACACGCTCGTGCAGCTGCGTGAGCGGGTCGAGGCGCTGCTGCCCAAGTCAGAGCAGGTCGACGGCGAGCGCTACGACCACTCGCAGCGGATCAAGGCCGTGATCAAGGACGTGTCGAACTCGACCAAGGGGCCGAGCATCATCGTCTCGCGCCGCGACCCGGAGCTGATCAAGCAGCTGTTCGAGCTCGAGGTTCCGGAGATCGCCGATGGACTGGTGGAGATCACCGGCGTCGCGCGCGAGCCGGGGTACCGCTCGAAGATCGCGGTCGTCTCGCACGTCGACGGCGTCGATCCGGTCGGCGCCTGCGTCGGCCCGCGCGGCTCGCGCGTGCGGATGGTCGTGTCCGAGCTGCGCGGCGAGAAGATCGACATCATTCCCTACAACGACGAGCCGGCGCGGTTCGTCGCCAAGGCGCTGTCGCCCGCCCGCGTGCGCGAGGTGCTCGTCGACGACGCCAACAAGCAGGCCACCGTGATCGTCCCGGACGACCAGCTGTCGCTCGCGATCGGACGCGAGGGCCAGAATGCGCGACTTGCGGCGCGGCTCACCGGATGGCGGATCGACATCCGCTCCGAGACCGAGTTCGCCGCCGAGGAGGCCGAGCACGGATATGAGGAGGACGAGGCGCAGGGTCGCTGCGCGGCGATTCTCTCCAACGGCCGCCGTTGCCCGAACGCCGCCTTGCCAGGCTCGCGGTACTGCGGAATCGAGGCCCATCAGGCGCTCGCCGGCAAGGACACCGACCGCGTGCAGGCTGCCGGCGGCAGCGGCAAGAGATCGGCTTCCTAGGCGCCCTACACTGAGAAGCAGATGACTAAGCGCGTACACGAGATCGCTAGGGAACGCGGGCTGTCGGCCAAGGACGTGCTCGAGCGCCTGCGGGCGGCCGGGCTCAACGTCAAAGCCGTGTCCTCGTCGGTTGACGAGGCGGCCGCGTTGCGCGCGCTTGGCAACGGCGGCGGCTCAGGCGGGCAGCCGGCGCCTGCACCTCAGGCGCAGGGCGCCGGCCGGCAGGCAGCGGCGCCACTGCGCTCCGAGCAGCGCGACGCCGTTCGTGCGCCGCGGCCCGACGGCGGCCGGCGCGGACCCGAGGGCTCGCCCACCACGGGCCCCCGCGACCAGCGACCGCGCCCCGAGCGCGAACCGCGGGCGCAGGGGTCGCGTGATCCACGCGCACAGGGTCCGCGTGATCCGCGGGCGCAGGGTGCGCGGCCTGAGCGTGATCCGCGGGCGCAGGGTGCGCGGCCCGAGCGTGATCCGCGGGCGCAGGGTGCGCGG
>JBEKRJ010000308.1:0-6972 GCA_049518835.1 Solirubrobacteraceae bacterium | reverse complement strand
GCCGCTGGCGATCGCCACGAAGTCGACATCACTGTGGCCTGCGCGAAACGCTCCCATGCTCGCCGAGCCGACGACGTAGAAGCCCTCGATGCGATCGGGAACGACACGGTCCAGTCGACCAAGGAGATCGTCAACGGCACCTCGGGCCAGCTCGGGCAGCACGGCATTAGTGTGCCCAAACTTCGCCGTCCACCGACCCGAGATGACCCCAGCATGTGTCATCGGCGGCGCGCAGCGGGACGAAGCAAGCCCCCGTCCCGCGCAAAGAGGCACCGCGCCCGGGATGGCCAGACGCTCGTCCTGGCGCGAGATCAGGTGTGGGAGAACGGCGTGATCCTGCTGCCACTCTGGAGTCAGTGCTGTGCGTGGCTACTCTCGGGGTAGCAGGGCAGCCCATCGTCTGGGATCGGCTCGCACGGCGCGGCGCACGCCACGAGCTGGCGGACGCTCGTGCAAATCCCGGGATCGTCATCGAACGCCCCCATGCGAATGCCGATCGGATCGGTGTGGTAGGGATTGCGGCCAAATAACGACGAGCCGCAGTCGCCGCAGAACCACTTCTAGCCACCGGCTCGCCCATCACACCGGCTACCCGCTTCTCGCCCAGATCCGGGTCTTCTCGGCCAATGCGCCCGCGGAGATCTTCCCCGAACTCATCCGCCGCGGCGACTACCGACCGCTAAAGACAGCGGACCTCGCCGAGCTCGCAAGCGCTTAGACCGGTTTTCTGTACCAACAATCCCCTGACCCCGGTCCAGTGAGCGGTATGGGTGACACCGAGCGTTGCGAGCCTCGCGAGGTTCACCGCGGCGGCCAACGGCGCGGGTGTCGGAGCGACCGGCGCGGGGCTCGCGTTCGGGTCCGGCGGTCCGCATAGGATCCTCGCGCCAAAGCTGACTACGCCGTCCGTGCAGTCGTCGAGCTGGCCACCTCGACCGATGCCAAGCCGGTCAAGGCGGAGCGAATCGCGAACGCGCAGGGCATCCCCCTGAACTTCCTGGAGAACATCCTCGGCGAGCTACGCCACGCGGGCATCGTGCGATCGCAGCGCGGCGCCGAGGGCGGCTTCCGCCTCGCCAAGCCCGCCAAGGCGATCACCGTCGCGGACGTGATCCGGGCGGTCGAGGGGCCGCTCGCGACCGTGCGCGGCGGCCCGCCCGAGGAGTCGGAGTACGTTGGCGCCGCCGAAGTGCTGCTGCGCGTCTGGATCGCGGTTCGCGCCAACCTCCGTAAGGTCGTCGAGCACGTCACGGTCGCCGACGTCGCCAGCGGTCGCCTGCCACGGTCGATCGACAAGCTGGCCGAGGACCCAGAGGCCTGGGTCACGCGATGACGGACGCCGCTTCAGACCGGCGCCTACGATCGGTGCTGTACATCTTGGGGCCGACGCGCGTGCGCTCGAGAAGGCGGCCGCCTCGGACGTTGACGCGCTGATCTTCGGCCTCGAGGACGCGGCCGCACCCGCCGCCAAAGAGGAGGCGCGCGAGCGCGTGTGCGGGGCCGCGGGCGCGGGCGCTTACGGGTCGCGGACGGTGGCGATCCGGACCGACGGCATCGCCACCGAGTGGCACGGCGACGACGTGCGCGCCGCCGCGCCCAGGCCGGGCCGCCGGGGATCCTGGTCCCGAAGGTCGGCTCCGGTGAGGAGGTGCTTGCGACCGGGCGCGCGCTCGAAACCGCCGGCCGCCCGGCGAGGCTCGGATCTGGGCCGTGCTCGAGACGCCGATCGCAGCGCTGCGCGCGCGAGAGAGCGGTTATTGACCCACGCTCCTAGGCTAGGTTTGCGCCGACGCTCGCCAGCCCTGGTATCGGCGAGAAGCAGGCCTGCGCCGCCCAGTCGGGCCGGTCGGCGGCGGCAATTGGTTGGCCACGGATCCGATCGCCGTGGGTGCGCCGCCGGTGCCATCCGGCGCGCTACGCCATTGGTTCGCAGCGGCAGCGCGGCGGCGGCGTGGCCGTAGACTTTTCGTGATGTTCTTCGCCGTTCGTCTGCAGCGGGGCGGACCGTGGGATTGGTCGCGCGATCTCCGCGAGCAGGACGGCTGGGAGGAGCATGCGCGCTTTATGGATTCCCTGGTGGACGAGGGCTTCATCGTGCTGGGAGGACCGCTTGAGGGTGGTCGCGAGATCCTGCACGCGATCTCTGCTCCGTCTGAGGGAGCGGTTCGGCGACGACTCGCCGAGGACAACTGGGCTCAGAATGGCATGCTGTGGGTGACTTCGGTCGAGGCATGGACGGTCCTGCTCGACGGCCGGTCTGCGTAGAGCCGCGTCCCGTCCGACGCGGCGGCAGAGTGAGGGCGGTGATGCCGACGCGTGGTCGTAGGATCGCGTGTCATGAGCACTCAACCCGAGGGCGGCTGCACGTGCCGGGCTGTCCGATACCGCCTGTTGACCGAGCCGTTGTTCGTGCACTGCTGTCACTGTCTGAACTGCCAGCGTCAGACCGGCAGCGCGTTCGTCATCAACCTGCTCATGGAGGCAGAACGCGTGGAGATCCTTGCGACCGCGCCGCAGCCGGTGGACGTGCCGCGCGACGACGGCAGCGTGCAGCGGATCTTCCGTTGTCCGAGCTGCCAGGTCGCCGTCTTTAGCGAATACAGCCGGCCGGGCGTGTGGTTCGTACGCGGCGGCACGCTGGATGACCCCACCCACATCTCACCGGACGTCCACATCTACACGAGATCGAAAGTCGGTTGGCTGAGCCTCCCAGAAGGCACGCCGGCATTCGAGGTCTACTACAACCCCAAGGAATTGTGGCCAGCCGAGAGCCTTCGGCGTCTCCAGGCGATCCGTCGCCATCCCGACTGAGCCGCTCATCTGGGAGCAGGCTGTTCGTTCGATCCGGCAGCGGGGACCCGGATGACCGAGATGTCGACTTTGCGGTCGTCCCGCGTCATCCAGCGCGGGGCAAAGTGGCCGTCGCGGTCGCGTCGCCGCGAGCTCGGGCGCTGCCGCAACTCGTCTTCTCGACAGCGATGCCGCCGCCGTCGTGGACGTCTCCATTTGCAGCCGAGCGGCCAGTTCGGTCGCAGATGCGCCGGAGCCCGTCGGCATCCCGTTGCTGCCATGGCGCGGGTGCCATGAGTATGAGTTGGATCCTCGTATGCCCGCGCACTACGCCGGTCCAGCGACCGGCTCCTTGTTTCGCGGCGTCCCGGGTGAGCCGCGAGCGGCCTAGCAGCTCCGTATCGCGATCGCTAGTAGCCCGGCCCCCCGAACAAAGGGTGCCCCGAGCGCCGCCGTCGCGCTGCAGGTCTGGTTGGCAGGTGCGAAAGAATGGCGTACGGTGAAGAGGATGCGGACTCTGTCGCTCGAGGCACGCGTGGCCCCGGGGGTGCTGGACTCGAACTGCGCGGCGAGTCTGCCGGCCGTGCAGCGCCGGCTTGTTCGAGCGGGGGCTTTCGTGGTCCGCGGACCGCTTGTGTGATGGCCGGTCCGCTCACGTCAGACGCCGGGCGGGCTGCCGACCCCAACCGGTGGGCCGTGCTCGCGCTCCTCGGGACCGCGCAGCTGATGGTGGTCCTCGATGCAACGATCGTGAACATCGCGCTGCCCTCCGCGCAGAAGGCACTTCACTTCTCCACGGCCGACCGGGAGTGGATCGTCACCGCCTACGCGCTGGCGTTCGGCAGCCTGCTGCTGTTGGGCGGCAAGCTCGGTGATCTGTTCGGGCGCAAATGGACTTTCATTGCCGGATTGACTGGCTTTGCGATCGTCTCAGCGATCGGCGGAATTGCGCAGAACTTCGACATGCTCGTGTCGGCCCGAGCGTTGCAAGGCATGTTCGGCGCGCTACTGGCGCCATCTGCGCTCGGGCTCTTGACGGTCACGTTCGCCGGCTCCCCGGACCGGCCGAAGGCGTTCGGAATCTTCGGCGCGATAGCCGGCGGCGGGGCGTCTGTCGGGCTTGTTCTCGGCGGGGCGCTCACCCAGCTCCTCTCCTGGCGCTGGTGCCTGTACGTAAACCTGGCGATCGCGGTGCCGACCGCGATCTTCGCGCTACGGCTCCTGGTCAACCACAGCGATCCAGAGCGGTCCGGCATCGACGTGCCCGGCCTGCTCACCGCATCCGCCGGACTATTCGCGCTCGTCTACGGGTTCTCGAACGCAGAGACCCAATCGTGGACCGCCGCAGCGACGATTATCGCACTGGTCGCAAGCCCGGTGCTGCTGACCGCCTTCGCCGTCATCGAGAGCCGTGTCAAGAACCCGCTGCTGCCGTTGCACATCGTGCGAAGCCGCGCGCGTGGGGGTGCATACCTGTCGGTATTGCTCGCCTCTGCCGGCGTGTTCGGGGTGTTCTTCTTCCTCACCTACTACATGCAGTCGACCCTCGGCTTCTCGCCGGTGACCGCCGGCGTGGCCTTCCTCCCGATGACGGGCCTGCTGGTGGCCACCTCGGTCACGGCGCAGACCCGCGTGCTGCCTCGCACGGGCGCCAAGCCGCTCGTGATGACCGGGATGACGCTCGGCGTGATCGCGATGATCATCTTCACCCGGCTAACTCCCGGAGGTGCCTATGCCACGCACGTGCTCCCAGGGCTGCTCGTCATCGGAGTGGGCATGGGGTGCATCTTCGCGCCCGCGATCGGAACCGCGACCCTCGGCGTCGAGGTCCGCGAGACCGGCGTGGCCTCGGCAATGGTCAACACCTCCCAGCAGGTCGGCGGCGCCGTCGGGCTCGCGCTGCTGAGCACGCTCTCGGCGAGCGCCGCGACCGACTACGCCCGCGCCCACCCTCGCCTTCCCGGGGTGGCCAGCGTCGCGGTTGTCCACGGCTACACGACTGGTTTCTCGGTGGCAGCCGGCATCTTCGCGACCGGCCTTGTTCTCACGCTGCTGATCCTGCCCACTAAGGCCGGGGCGCACGAGTGCACACTTAGGATGGCGCTCGCCCGCGGAATTGCCTATGCGCACCACCTCGACGCAGCCGCTGTCGCCGCCACCCATTCCCCGCGCGCGAGCGACCGACCTCCGCCACGGGGAAGCAAACCCGCCTGACCGAGACGGATCGCCGGACCGCCGCGACGCCCCAGCTCCCCACCCCACGCCGTCCCCGAGACCGCGGGACCGCGGGATAGTCTGCTCACCGCCCGTGCTCACCGAGCGGGGTGCTGCGGCGCGATCAGAACCGGGCGTTCCGCATGCGCAGAGAGCTGGTGCGAGACGCTGCCCAGCACGGCGCTGGCGAACGCGCCCCGTCCACGCTGGCCACAAACCATCAGGCAGGCGTCGATCTCACGAGCAACCTCACCGATCGTCTTGGCCACCGACCCGTGCGTCTGCGCGACACGCGCAGAGGCGTTGTAGCCCCGCCGGCGAAGGGCCTCGGCGCCCGCATCGGCGAGCCGCTGCGCGGCGGCGATCTCCGCCTCGTCCATCTGGCCCTCGTTGGGCACCGCTGCCAGCAGCGAACCTCCCCTGGCCAGCTGCACCGCGATCGGCGTCCACACAACCAGCACGACAGCATCAGCGGGATGCATGACCAGCTCGACGGCGGCCGATAGAGCAGCCTTCGATCCCTCAGAGCCGTCGTAGCAGAACAACACTGGTCTATCCATCGCTTTCTCTCCTCGTCATGATGTTCATCTCCTCGACATTGCTGATCGTCGGCTTCGCGTGCTCACCCAACCCCGCAGCTCGGCACTAAGCAGGCCGCGAGCTCGGGTCCAATAGGACTTGATCAAACCGCCACGCCATGATGCATAGCAGCGCCGGCGAGGCGCATGTACGCCCCCCGCTAGCTTGGATTGAGAACACCGAGATCATCCGCGCCATCCACCGGCGCCCTGCGCTGATGATCTCGGCCACCGCTTCGATCCACCCCCGCGGCTGACCCCTGGCCTCAGGACCGGCCTCGCCGCCGTGTCACACGGCGGCGAGACCAGCCGCGAGCCCCCCAGCCTCGCGCCGAACCAAAGCAGATCCTGGTGGCCGCGACGATAGGCGCTTGGATGCCGTTGAATGCGTCGCTGGGCCTCGGCGGAGACTTACCGATGGCCATTCTTGAGTGGCAGATCGAGTTCGCGTGGCCCGCCTCCGCGCCCCGCACGTGGCGCGAGAAGCCGGTCAGTCCGCCGTCGGCTCGGACACGACGTCGAGGACTAGCGCCTCGAAGTCGCCGTTGCGGGCCGCCGCCAAGAACGTGTCGGTGACCTTCCGCTGCTTCGCTCCGCTGCTGCGCCCGGGAGGGCGCCATGTCGCGGGCGCCGGCGAACCCGGCCGGCCAGCTCCAGCGTGGCCCCGGGTGCGCGCTCCGCGATCGGTGCGATCTGCTCGAACGTCACCGCGGCTGCTCGCGGCGTGCGTTGCGCGTGGATCGACGCCGTTCGGTGGCCGCCGGGTCGTTGTGACCTCAGCGATCAGCTGGCGTGGCGGCCCGACGGCATATAATAGGTCTCGCTGGGCTTCGGGCAGGCCTGCCAGCAGGATCGCCCACTCGATGGCTCTGCGGCGACTTCCTCGACAAACTACGTCGTCGAGACGTTGTTCGCGACGATCAGAACGTCCTCGTGCGCCGGGGCCAGTGCAAGCCATCGTTTTCACGGAGGTCTTTGAGTATGAGTACGGAGTACATCGAGACGTTCTATAACCTCCGCCGCCGGCACTCCACGCTCCGGATGCTCGATACCGCTGCCTTTGAGGCCCAGCACGCTGGCTTGGCGGGCGTGGGCGCGGGCAGGCGCGCCGAACGGGGCGAAATCCACGAAATCCTAAAGACGTGTTGATAACCATTCGGGTTACTGCTCAGAAAATAGGCGCTGGGGGTAGCGGTGGGGCTGGCGTTAGGCGGCCTCCGGGAGCGGCTGAAGGGCTAGCGATCGGTTGGGTTCAGGCGGCTTGTGGCAGCTCTTCGAGGATGACTTTGTGGCCGAGCTTCTCGAGCTGGTTGATGGCGCGTTTGCGGATGCGGTCTTGGTCGCGTTGGCGGAACTGGTCGGCGCCTTGTTCGCGGTACAGCTCGCCTGT
>JBEKRJ010000307.1:0-6093 GCA_049518835.1 Solirubrobacteraceae bacterium | reverse complement strand
CCTGCGCCGCAGCGACATCGGCCTGCGTCACAGCCGGCTTCAGGCTCAATAGCGGCATGTTCGCGGACTCAAGTGCCACGAGCCGCCACAGCCGGGATCTCAATCTTCGCGCCGAACGGAGGAGCGGGTGCCTGGAACGTGAACCGCGCTGGCGCGGTCGAAATGTCGGGGAACTGCTGTCGCCACCAGCTGTCGAGGTCGCCGTAGTTGTCGATGTCGCCGAGCTGGACGTAGATGATCCCGTCGATCGAGTAGCCCGCGGCCTTCCCGACGGCGACGACGTTGTGCCAGGCCAGTTCTATTTCCTCCTCAAACGTGCCCGGCACGAACTTGCCGTCGGGATCGAGCGCCGGCATCCCGCTGATGACGCAGAGCCCCATTCGCCTCACTGGCGAGACTGAACCAGAAGCCTGCAGGCAGACCCAGGCCGGAGTTCGTTCGCTTAATCGTCATCAGGGAGCCTGCGACTCGTTAGACGTTCCTGGCGATGACGGTGATCTCGACTCGCATGCCGGCGACGAGGTCCGCCCGCACCGTCGTTCTTACTGGTTTCACTCCGGTGAACTTCTGCTCGTAGATGGTGTTGAACGCCCCGAAATCCGCCAGGTCAACGATGTGCACAAGGCACGAGATGATGTCGTCCAGCGATGCTCCGGCAGCCTCGAGCAGGGTCTCGATGTTGTTGAAGGTCTGCTCGGCCTGCTCGACCAGGTCGTCGCTGACCATGTTCCCTGTCTTCGGGTCGAAGCCCCCCTGGCCTGAGAGGAAGATCCACTCGCCCACCGACAGCCCCGGCGAAAACGGCCCGGAGGGACTGGGAACCTTGTCAGAGTCGATAAGAGCTTTCATGGATGGAAGCCTCCTCACATCATGTGAATGAGAGAGGAACAGTCTATAGATAACTAGCTATCGCTCGATAGACCGTCGCCGCCGCGAGACCGACCCTCAGTACACGACGTCGACAAACTTCGCGCCGCGCTTGTAGGCCGCCTCGGCGGTCGCGCGCACGTGCTCTCCGAGGCCGATATCGGCGTCGACCATCACGATCTGGCCTTCCTGCACGTTCGCCCCGCGGACGCAGAACTCGGCGAGGCGGGTGAGGCGGTCGGTCATGGAAGGCAATCCTACGCATGGCCAATGGGATGACAATTCGGCTTCCTTATCGAGCAATATCGGCCTCTGCTTTTCGACCGATGCGCCGGCCCCTAGCCTCTCTGCGTCACTCTCAAGCCGCTTCCGTTTGATGCGTGGGCGTCCGAGGGGTTCGCTCAGCTCTCGACGCCGCTGATCCTCGACGCCTGCATCCGCGTCGAGGTTCCCCTGCGCGCCGCGCCGTATCTACAGGTCGTCGCGGAGTTGCCGCTTGGCGCGGATCGCGCGCTCGTCTCGCTCGTAGAACGTTCACTGTCCGATCCGCTTGGCGGTGACAAGGCCCGCCCGCGCGAGTGCGTGCAAATGGGTTGTCGCGCTGGGTTGGGCAACGCCCAACTTGTCGGCGAGGAAGATCACGCAGACGCTGTCCTTGACGAGGTCGCCGTCGCGCTGCGGCGGAAGTTCGCGGCCGGATCGATCACGGAGCCACTCGAGGCCCCGCCGCCGCTTCGGCCTCGCAAGCGCGCGAAGCACATCAAGCGTGTCGCTTGTCGGGGCAGACGAAGACACTTGGCTCATGGTAACGAACGACCCCGCCGGCGTGGCTTGCCCGCCACCATTATCATCTAGTCTCTTACCTATATGCCTTCGGCAGAAGGGCCCCGAAATGACAGCAGAGATTGGCGTCATCCCACGCGTCACCCGCTGGCATGGCACGTCGCAGCTGCACCAGTACTTCGTCTGCGACGTGTTCACCTCCCAGCCGCTGCAGGGCAACCAGCTAGGTGTGTTCATCGATGGCCGGCCGTTCACCTCGGAGCAGATGCAGAGCCTGGCCCGGGAGATGAACATCGCCGAGACCGTCTTCCTCCTGCCGCCACAAGACGGCGGCGATGTACTCGTTCGCATCTTCACGCCGGGGACAGAGCTGCCGTTCGCCGGCAGTCCTGTGTTGGGGACGGCGTTCGTCGTTGGCGCCGCGCTCGGCCGCGATGACGTGACCCTCGAGACAGGCGCAGGCCCAGTGGCGGTTCGCCTCGAGCGCGAAGGGGAACGGACCGTGTTCGGGCGGATGCAGCAGCCCGTCCCGGCGTGGCAGCCGTTCGAGCGAGAGCGCGAGCTCTTCGCCGCGCTCGGCGTCCGCGGCTCGCGGCTGCCGGTCGAGCTGTACCGAAACGGCCCGCCGCACGTGTACGTCGCGCTCGCAAGCGAAGCAGCGGTCGCAGCGCTCACACCCGATTTCGCCGCCTTGAAGGAGCTGAACATCGCTGCGAACTGCTTCGCCGGCAGCGGCCGCAACTGGAAGACGCGCATGTTCTACCCGGCGTCCGGCATCGCTGAGGATCCCGCCACCGGCTCGGCGGCGGGCCCGCTCGCGCTCCATCTCGCCCGCCACGGCGAGATCGCCTTCGGAGAAGAGATCGCAATCGTTCAAGGCGTCGAGATCGCGCGACCCTCCTTTCTCTACGCCGTCGCCGACGGTTCCGCCGAGCGGGTGCATTCAGTACTCGTTGGAGGCGTCGCCCTGATCGTCGCCGAAGGCCTCTTCCGGATCACCGACTGATGGACCTCGGACCGCATGGCCGCACCGCCATCATCCTCGGAGCCTTCTCCGGGCTCGGGCTCGCCGGCACCGGACCGCCTCTCGCCTGACTGGGTCCCGCATACACGAGACCGGATCAGGCGCTCCTCGACACGCTCGGCCTCGTGGGTGACTTTTGGCGCCTCCGTGAGACCGCGGCTTACTCTCCCGGACGACGTGCCTCAGTGTTCCGATCGAGGAGCCTTCGATCTCGACGGTGTCGCCATCGGCGAGGTATCGCGACGTGTCGAAACCGATGCCCACTCCCGCTGGCGTGCCGGTGGCGATCACATCGCCAGCTCGTAGCGCGGTAACAGCAGAGATCGTTGCGATCAGGGTCGGGACGTCAAGGATCAGCTCTGCGGTGGACGCCTCGTGTCGGAGCTCGCCGTTGACCCAAGCAGCGGATGCGTAGCAGCTCACTCCCGATCTCGTCGGCTGTGATGCTCCGCCCCACTGGGCCGGACGCGTCGAGCGCTTTGCCGAGAAACCACTGCTCATGCCGTGCCTGTAGTCGCGCGCGGTGACGTCGGTCGGGATCGTGTAGCCGAAGATGTCGCGGCCGGCGTCCGCGGGCGGGATAGCGTGCCCTGGCCGCCCGATGATAACGGCGATCTCAGCCTCGTAGTCGGGAGCTCGGGTGAGTCCGACCGGTCAGCGGATCGCCGCACCGTGCCCAATCAGTGCCTCGGGCGGCTGGGTGAAGACCACCGGAACCTCCGGCAGGCCGTCACCGATCCCATTCGTGGAAGTAGTAACGCCGCTTCGGTCGAACTCTTCGGCCTGAGCACGATAATTCTTGCCGATCCAGAAGATGTTTCGCGGCGGCCGGGGCAGCGGAGGCTCGAAGACTACTGCGACACCGGGCAACTCCGCTCGGCCCCTCGCCGCGCGACTCCTTCAGCTCCTCGACGTCGCAGCGCCGCATGAGATCGAGCATGGTTAGGCGCCGCGCCGAGCTAGACGCGAGCGGGATCAGGTGATTCCCGCTCACCATCCCGACGATCTCTATCCCGTCGACTCGACGGGTGGCGAGTTTCATCTGATGCTCGCGAAGATCAGATGCCTGTCAGCCCGTCTCCCGCAGATGCGGCGGGAGCGCGTCGGCGAACTGAGCTTCGCCGTTTCCGAACGAGAAGTTCTCGGGCAACACCTCGATCAGGTTGACGAAGACGTCTTCCGGCCTCACACCGGCGCTCTTAGCAAGCTGATCGGCGATCGTCTTGTACAGCTTCTTCTTCAGCTCAGTGCTGCGGCCAGCAGCAAGCGTGATTTGAATGACAATTATCCCGGGTGTGCGGTTGATCCCGAGGAACGTCGGGTCGTAGACAAGGCCTTCGTCGTGCTCGGTGATCACCTGAAATTGGTCGCCCTCGGGAACTCCGATCGCCTCAGCCATCGCCCGGTGCACTGCGTCCCCTACCCGCTCGATGAACCCTTCACTTTCCGAGCGCTTCACGCTAATACGAACAAGTGGCATTTGACATCTCCTCAGGGTCAAGTTGGCGGCCCGTTGGCCGGCGTGGCCGTTAGGGCACGAAGTCGAGACGGTCAAGGCGCAGAGCCGATCAGGACATGACGAGGAACTCGTCGAAGTGAACAACGGCCGCTCCGCGCAACACGAAATAGAGCTGGTGCACGGTGCCGTGGCATGACGACGCTCAGCAGTCCGAGGCGCCATCCGCTCCTCTATCACGTTGAGTCGCTCTTGGTCGCTCAGCGTCCAGCTGTCGCGCTGTCGCAACCTTCGCCCCGTGTGCGGTGCGGTGCGGTGCGGTGATCCCTATTGATGACCCGCCTTACGACAGCTCTCGGGGTCCTCGAGGACGAGTGCTTCGGTCGGTAGACGCCAGCGCCATCCCGAGCCTCGAGGCGCTCGTTGGTGCAATCGCCAACGCCGTCCGTAACTCCGGACAAGATCGTCCCCAAAACGTCGTCGCGTCACCATTGAGATCGCGCGAAGGGCGTTCTTGTCGGTGAGGCGACGACCGCCCGAGCTTCGGCGACACCCAGGACATCCTCTATCGGCGCGCGATTTAACTGTCCCAATGCCGCTCACCGAGCGGGCAGAGCCTGTCTACGTGTGGGACGGATCTCCGCCATCGCCGTGGACGGGGAGGTCGGTCACGGTCACGATGGTGCATGGTACGGAAACTGGGATCCGAATCGCAGGCCGGCCCGCCCTCAAGTGGAGGTACCGCCCTAGATCTGCCAGGCGAGGTTCCGGAGTACCGGAACCCGCTCGCCGTCGGCGGTGACGCCGTCCACGGCCAGTTCGGCCGACCCGATCATGAAGTCGATGTGCTGGGCGCTCTTGTTGCCGCGCTCGCGGTCCTCGTCCTCGATCAGGAACGGGAAGCCGCTGCCGAGCGCGATGTGGCTCGATGCGTTCTCGTCCAGCAAAGTGCTGTAGAAGACAGTGTCGAGCGGGCCGATCCGCCCCTCGCCGTCGACGAGCGCGAGCTCACCGAGGCGGCGCGCACCTTCGTCGATCTCGGTGAGGCCACGCAGCGCCTCTGCGTTCTCGTCGGCATCGATCTCGACCGCAACGCCATCTTCAAAGCGAACAGTGAGCCCGCGGATGATCGTCCCGTCCCGGAGGACGAGCGGCTTCGTCGCGGTGACGTGCCCGCTCGTGCGACGGGGGTCGGGCGTCGTGAAGACCTCCTCGGTCGGGAGGTTCGCGAGGTGCCGCAAGCCGTTCGCGGTCAAGAAGTCGGCGGCCGTCCAGGTCGCGGTCGCCAGCAGGCCGATCGTCAGCTCGGTTCCGGGGCCGCGCAGCTCGATCGCGTCGAAGCGGTGCCCGGCCATCCGCGCGGCGTAGTCGTTCAGCACCGCCATGCGCTCGTCCCATGCGGCGAGCGGGTCGGGCTCGTCGAGGCGCAGCACGTGCTCGAGCTCGTGCCAGAGCTGCTCGTACGCTTCGTCCGCCGGCAGGTCGGGACGGACGAGCGTCGCCCATGCCGGATGCGGCGCCGGGACGAGGCACCAGTTGGTCGAGCGTTCGCCGATGACCTTCGTCAGCTCCTTCACGTTCGGCAGCATGTCCTTGCCGAGCAGCGACTTGTCGAGGCCATCCATCAGGTTGGGCGCCGTGACGCCCTGCAGCCTGATGCGCGCGCCGTTCTGCTCGGCGTGCTCGAGCACACGCTCGCCATACCACTGGGGAACGAAGTCGAGCGTGTCCGGGTCGGCGCTCTCGACGCGCGCGCGCTTCAGGTGCGGATCGAAGTACACGACATCGACAAACTTCGCGCCGCGCTTGTAGGCCGCCTCGGCGGTCGCGCGCACCTGCTCTCCGAGGCCGATATCGGCGTCGACCATCACGATCTGGCCTTCCTGCACGTTCGCCCCGTGGACGGAGAGCTCGGCGAGGCGGGTGAGGCGGTCGGTCATGGGAGGCAATCCTACGCATCGCC
>JBEKRJ010000306.1:0-8691 GCA_049518835.1 Solirubrobacteraceae bacterium | reverse complement strand
CGCGCGCTCCCCGACGTCCGCGACGGCCTCAAGCCCGTTCATCGCCGCGTCCTGTACGTGATGAACGAGCTCGGGCTGCAGCCTGGGCGCAAGCACGTCAAGTGCGCGCAGATCGTCGGCGAGGTGATGGGCAAGTACCACCCGCACGGCGACAGCGCGATCTACGACACGCTCGTGCGCCTCGCGCAGGACTTCTCGATGCGCTACCCGCTCGTCGACGGGCACGGCAACTTCGGCAACATCGACGGCTACTCGGCGGCGGCGATGCGCTACACGGAGGCGCGGCTGTCGCGCCTGGCGACCGAGATGCTGCGCGACATCGACCAGGACACGGTCGATTTCGCGCCCACCTACGACGGCACCCGCTCCGAGCCGCTGGTGCTGCCCTCACGCTTTCCCAACCTGCTCGTCAACGGCGGCTCGGGGATCGCCGTCGGCATGGCGACGAACATCCCGCCGCACAACCTGCGCGAGGTCGTCACCGGCGTGATCGCCTACATCGACGACCCGTCGATCGACGTCGATGGCCTGATGAAGCACATCAAGGGTCCCGATTTCCCGACCTCGGGGACGATCCTCGGGCGCGAGGGGATCCGCGACGCGTACGCCACCGGCCGCGGCCGGATCCGCGTCCAGGCCAAGGCGCACGTCGAGCCGATCGGCCAGGGCAAGGAGGCGATCATCGTCACCGAGCTTCCCTTCCAGGTGCGAAAGGGAGGCGACGGCGGCCTGATCTTGAAGATCCGCGACCTCGTGCTCGACAAGAAGCTGCCTGAGATCACCGACCTGCGCGACGAGTCAGACCGCCACGGGATGCGGCTCGTGATCGAGCTCAAGCGCGACGCGATCCCGAAGGTCGTGCTCAACAAGCTCCACAAGCACACGCCGATGCAGGCGACGTTCGGCGTCAACATGGTCGCGCTGGTCGACAACGTGCCGCGCACGCTGTCGCTGCGCGAGGTGATCGGCCACTACGTCGACCATCAGCGCGAAGTGATCGTGCGCCGCACCAAGTACGAGCTGCGGCGCTCAGAGGAGCGCGTGCACGTGCTCGAGGGGCAGTTGATCGCACTCGCCCACCTCGATGAGGTGATCGCGCTGATCCGCCGCTCGCGCGATCCCGAGACGGCCCGCAACGGCCTGATCGAACAGTTCCAGCTGACGCTGATCCAAGCGCAGGCGATCCTGCAGTTGACACTCAGCCGCCTGACCGCGCTCGAGGCTGACAAGATTCGCAAGGAGCACGCCGACCTGGTCGAGCGAATCAAGGAGCTGCGCGAGATCCTCGGCGACGAGAGCCGGGTCTCGGGTCTGATCAAGGACGAGCTGCGCGAGATCGCCGACACCTACGGCGATGAGCGCCGGACCGAGATCGTGCATGCCGAAGGCGAGATCGACATCGAGGATCTGATCGCCGACCAGCAGATGGTGATCTCGATCACGCACTCGGGCTACATCAAGTCGCTGCCGCTGTCGACGTATCGCCAGCAGCGCCGCGGCGGTGTCGGCGTCACCGGGATGGAGATGAAGGACGACGATTACATCGAGCACCTGTTCGTGTGCTCGACGCACGACTACCTGCTGTTCTTCACCAACCGCGGCAAGGTCTACCGGCTGAAGGTCTACGAGCTGCCCGAGGCGTCGCGGACCGCCCGCGGCCGCGCGCTCGTCAACCTGCTGCCGTTGCGCGAGGGCGAGCGCGTCCAGTCCGCGCTCTCGACGCGCGACTTCACCGAGGGTGCGTACCTCGTGTTCGCGACCCGCGACGGGATCGTCAAGAAGACCGAGTTCGGGGCCTACAACACGCCGATCAAGGCCGACGGGATCATCGCGATCAACATCCGCGACGACGACGAGCTGATCGCCGTGCGGCGCACGACCGGCCACGACGACATCATCATGGTGTCGCGCTCGGGCCAGGCCGCGCGCTTCAGCGAGGAACAGGTGCGGCCGATGGGCCGCGACACCAGCGGCGTGCGCGGCATGAACGTGTCACAGCGCGGCAACTCCCTGCTCGCGATGGACGTCGCCCGCGACGACCAGGAGCTGCTGGTCGTGACCGAGAACGGCTACGGCAAGCGCACCCCGATCTCCGAGTATCCCGTCAAGGGACGCGGCACGATGGGCGTCAAGACGATCACGCTGACCGAGAACAAGGGCCAGCTCGCGGGCGCACTGGTCGTCCGCGAGCACCAGGAGCTGGTCTTCATCTCCCAGAACGGGATGGTCCAGCGAACGTCCGTGCGCGGCATCAACCGCTATGGCCGCAGCTCGCAGGGCGTGCGGGTAATGAACATCCGCGACGACGACCAGGTCAGCGCGGTCGCGCTGGTGGTCGAGTCCGATCCCCAGACGGCAGCGCCGGTGATCGACGACGAGCCCGAGCCGCCGACCGTTTAGGGCTCGCGGGCCCTTAGCGCGCCGCGCGCACCAGAAAGCCGCTGCGCCCAGGGGCGAAGATCTCGACTCGCTCGAAGCCGCTTGCGCCGAGCATCAACTCCAGCTCGCGGCGGCGGTAGTTGAAGATCGGGCAGTCGCCGATCCACTCGTAGCGGACCTTGCGGACGGGCCCCTTGACCAGCGACCAGGTCGGAAACGAACCGACCATCGCCCCGCCGTCGTCGCAGCACTCGAACATTCGCCGCGCGAACCGGTGCGGCTCGGGCAGGTAGTCGAACAGGCCGAGCGCGAGCACGACGTCGAAGCGATCGGCGATCGGCGCCTGCACGAAGTCGCCTAGCAGCAACTGCACGCGGTCGTCAAACGACGCCAGCCGCGCGCGCGAAAGCTCGATCATCTCTTCGGCGAAGTCGATCCCCACGTAGCTGGACGCGCCGGCGTCGAGCACCAGTTCGGCGATCCGGCCGGAGCCGCACCCGACGTCCAGCACGCGCGGCGCAGCGTACGAGCGGACGGTCTGCACCGCTAGCTCCCGGCGGCGCAACAGGCCCGGTCGCAGCAAGCGCACGAGCGCCCGCTCGTCCTTGTAGAGATCGTCGAACTGCTTCGCCTTGGCGCGAAAGCGATTACGGACGCGCTGCGGCGCTGCGACAGAGCTCGGCATGCGCCTCACCATACGGGATCAGGCGGTGGCTGCCGGCGATCGCGCGCAGCACGCCGCCGGCGCGCCGGCGCGCAAGGTTGCGCTGCGCCGCGCGCAGGCTCCCGTGAAGCCGCTGCGAGGCGCCGGCCCCGGGCCCAAGCTCCGCGCGCAGCGGCTCGGGATCGAGCTCATGCGGGTGCAGGTACAAGCCGGCGAATGGCCCGGCGTGGCGGAGCCCTCGCAGCACGACCTGCGTCGGCATCACGCCCCAGTAGGACGCGCCGCCGACCGGGATCCGCGCCTGCCCCGAGCGTCCGGCGTGCCAGACCGCGACCGGGAACTCCCACAACGCGCGACCGTCCGCGAGCTCGAGCCGATGCGGGGTCCCGGCCCGCCCCACGAGACGGTTGCGGATCCGCGGCGAGTCGTGCTGGCTGGCGTCGTAAGCGAGGCCCTCATCGGCGAGCACGTCGTAGGCCCACGGCGACTCGCGCGTGACCGAGAACGCCGGCGCGCGATAACCAACCGGGGAGCGGCCCGTGAGCTGCTCGATCGTCTCGCGGGCCGCGCGCAGGTCGGCGGCGAACTCGCTCGGCGTCTGGCGGTGCACGGGGCGGTGTGCGTCGCCGTGGGAGCCGATCTCATGGCCGCGGCTCGCGATCGCCTGCACCAGTTGGGGATGCGCACGGGCGGAGATCCCGAGGATGAAGAACGTGGCGCGGACGCCGAGCTCGTCGAGCAGCGCCAGCAGCACGTCGGTCTGTCGCGCCAGTGCCCGCCCGGGCCGCTGCCAGTCCGCGGTCCCGACGCGACGGCGCACCAACTGGTGCCAATCCTCGAAGTCGACGCTCAACAGCAGCGTCTCGTGATCGCCGTCGAAGCCGCTGCGCGCAGCCGCTGCGGGTGAGGTCGTTTGTGGCACGGCGCGCAGTGTACGACCGCGCTAAGGAAGCCCGCAGGTTGCGCCGGTGCGCTAATCTGAGCAGACCAGAGAAAGGAGGTGGTCCGTCTGTCTGACAGTTCTTGCGGGACCCTGGAGGTGTCCGGCCGCTAGGTCGGAGGCTGACCCCGCTTAGCGGAGTCCACCCGTGGCACCGCCGCGGTGGGTGCCGGAGTTAGTCCCGCCGGCGCGATCAGGCCTACTGCGGGTTCCAGGCAGCCAGATGTAAGCGAAGGGCGCCGGCGTCGACGGCGCCCTTCGTGCTTCCGGGGCCAAGCGATCGCCCTCGTCTAGCCTTCCGGGCATGTGCCGAAACATCCGCACGCTTCACAACTTCGAGCCGCCGCCGACCAGCGACGAGGTTCGCGCGGCGGCGCTGCAGTCCGTGCGCAAGATCAGCGGCTTCGCGAAGCCGTCGCGGGCCAACGAGCGGACGTTTGCGCGGGCCGTCGATGCGGTCGCCGCTGCCTCGGCCGAGTTGCTGTCAGAGCTCGAGACCTCAGCGCCGGCGAAGAACCGCGAGGCCGAGGCGGCCAAGGCGCGGGCGAGAGCGGCGGCGCGCTACGCGGCGTGACGCCCGACTCCGTCCGCACGCGACCGGCGCTAGCAACCGCGAGTGACAGTCGCCGCCGGCGTCTACGCCGCCAGGTACTGCCGCCAGGCCGCCGGAATCGTCGGGCTGGCAACCTGGATGAACACGTGCGCGCTCGGCGTGCGCGGCTGGCGCAGCAGTTGCATCCCGACCTGGCGGGGCAGCGCGTCGCCCTTGCGACGGTTGCACGGCGCACACGAAGCGACGATGTTCTCCCAGCTCGACGAGCCACCCTTGCTGCGGGGAATCACGTGGTCGACGGTGAGGTTGGAGCGCGCGCCGCAGTACTGGCAGGTCCAGTCGTCGCGCGCGAACACCGCCCGCCGGGTGATCTTGCGCCGGTGCGTGTCGCGGGGGATCCGCACGTAGCTGACGAGCCGGATCACGACCGGCCGCGAGATCGTGCAGCTCGCAGAGTGCAGCTGCCAGTCGGCATGCTCGATCACCTCCGCCTTGTCCTTGAGCAGCAGCACCACCGCGCGCCTTACCGTGCAGACGTTGATCGGCTCGTATGTCGCATTCAAGACGAGCACCCGGCCAACTTCAGGCCCGCGCCGCCGGTGCTCTGGTGACGACGCGGACCACCCTTGCACTGGTGGTACTGAAGCGGCCATTTCGCTGGCGCCACAGTCTAGCGAGGGATTGGGCGCTATCGATCGATTCGCGTGAGCCCTTACCCGGCGGCCGGAAATGATCCCAGCACCCGCAGCGACTCGACGTGCGTGCGCAGGCCGCCGAGCGCGGCGACGATGTGCGCCTCGCTGTTGCTGCCCTCGAGATCGGCGAAGAACATGTAGCGGCCGAGTCCCTGCTTGCGCGGCCGCGACTCGATCCGCGTCAGGTTGACGTCGCGGGTGGCAAACTCCGACAGGCAGCGCACCAGCCAGCCGGGCGCCTCCGATCCGACGCCCCAGAACACGATCGCGGTCTTCCACGGGCCGAGCACCGGGCCGGCGCCGCCGGGACCGCCCGGCGGCGCGCCGAGCGGTGCGAGCCACACGAACCGCGTCTCGTTGCCGGACATGTCCTCGACGCCGGCGCGCAGCACTTGGCAGTCGTAGCGCTCCGCCGCGAGGCGGTTGCCGAGGGCGGCCCACGGCTCGTCGTGCTCGGCCACGATCCGGACGGCGTCGGCGGTCGAGCTGCCCGCGAGGACGCGTGCGTGCGCGAGCCGGTTGCGGATGAACCGCGCGCACTGCGCGGTCGCCTGCGGGTGGGAGACCACAGCCTCGATCTGCGCGAGCTCGAGCGCGCTGCGGGCGATCAGGCAGTGCCGGATCGGATGCACGACCTCGCCGACGATCGCCACGTCCTCGGTCTCGAACGCGAGCGCGTCGAGCGTCGCGTTGACCGAACCCTCGAGCGAGTTCTCGATCGGCACCAGCGCTCGCTGGACTGCGCCGCCGTGGACGGCCATCACGGTGTCGTAGATCGTCGCAAACGGCACCGGCTCGGGCCGAAGTAGCCGACGCGCACGCGCGGGCGCTACGCCTGGCCGTGGTTCTCGACGGCGAGCTTGATCGCCTCGTCCTCCTCGGGCGAGAGCTCGAGCTCGGGGACTCCGTCGTGGACCTGCTTGGCGTATAGCCGCGACTGATCGCGGTGGTTGATCGAGGACAGCAGGATCCCCGAGCGGGTCGCGTCGAGCAGCGCGATCGACGTCGATTGACGCCCGGACATCTCCCCGTAAGCGTCGTAGCGCACCAGCGACCGGTGCGCCATCGTGTGGTCGAGGCGATGCTCGGCGGTCTGCATCCGTTGATTGAGGTGCGCCGCAGCGTCCTCGACATAGGCAGACAGCGCCTCGAAGTGCGACTGCAGGGTGGCGGCGTGGGCGACGAGGTCCCGCTGGCCGTCGCCGAGGATCTTGCGCTGGTCGGCGCGCATGCGACGCAGCCGTACCGCGAGCGCCACATTGAGGCACAACGCCACGACAGCGACCGCTCCGGCGGCGATCGCGACGACCCCGGCGGTGCTGGTCAGGTTGTCCACGCGGGTAAGAATAGGCGCCCACGCGGCCACGTCGGCCAGGTAGGTCTCGCCCAGCACCTTCTCGACCGTCGCCGTCACCTGGTAGGTGCCCGCCGGCGGTGACGATGGGAGCGTGACGGCGGCGTTCAGCGTCTCGCCCGCCGTGGTCTGGCTGACGGTGTGCGTCGCGCTGATCGAGGTGCCGGCGACCGTCACCATCAGCACGACGTTGGTCTCGGTGTCGGTGCCTTGGTTGGTGAAGTTGAACGTGAAAGTCGGCGGGGGACTGGCCGGGATCGTGTTCGTCGATCCGGTTTGCAGCGTCGTCCCGTCGACGCTGACCGAGTTGAGCTGGTGGCCGTGGCGGCCCGGCGCCGGCGTGCCGGAGGACGAGCTCGACACGGTTACGTGCAGCTGCTTGGCGATCGTTTGCGGCGTCAGCCAGTCCAGGCTGGGGACGAACTGCCCGCTGTAGATCGTGACGCCGTCGGGCGGCCCGACGGCGATCCCGTCGGCGTGCAGCGCGGCCGCGATCTTCGCCGTCGCGTAGTCGGCGTAGACGACATCGGAGGCGTAGAAGCGCGCCACCTGCGCCGCGATTGCGGCCACGGCGGTGCCCTTGCTCGAGCCCGACAGCGCGGGTTCGATCTGCGCGGCGATCTGCTCGATCCCGTCGTGGCGCATCTGCAGCGCGAGCAGCACGTTGTCCTGGGCGCCCCGCATCGCGCTCGGGACGCTGAAGCCCTGCGCGGTCGCCAGCTCGCCGGCAGCCTCGG
This sequence comes from Solirubrobacteraceae bacterium, assembly GCA_049518835.1. GTDB lineage: Bacteria > Actinomycetota > Thermoleophilia > Solirubrobacterales > Solirubrobacteraceae > Palsa-465. The sequence continues at coordinate 1,369 of JBEKRJ010000306.1, read as the reverse complement.
TGCCCGTCTCGGCGATCTGATGCTGGAGCGTGGTCGAGTTGGCGCCGCCCGACAGTTCGGAGAACAGCTGCGATCCGGTCTGATTGGAGCGCTGGATCACGGTCGAGACGCTGTTGTTGTAGTTGCGCAGCGCGCTGCTCTGCGCGCTTTCCTGGCAGCCGTGCACGAGCAGCAAGACGACCACGACGAAGATCACGACCACGACGAGCGCGACGATCCGCCGAAAGCGGATCGTCTGGGCGTCAGAAGGTGGGGGGCCGCGCCGGCCCCCCGAAGGCCGCCGTCGCGGCGGCCCCGGTGAAGGCTCGTCGACTTCGTCGAAGAACGACAAGTTGCTTTCTCGCTCCTTGCGGGATCTAAAACACCAGTATGACCGCCGAGTCGGCGCCAACTGCAAGCAAGCAAGCAATCGTGCAGCGAAGGCATCCGCCGCCGGCGAGCCGCGGTTCCCGCAGGGACGCGGCCGGCGACAGCGAAACAGCCAGCGATGAGCGCCGGCGAGTCTCCCACCCTCCGCGACGCGCGGCGGCGGGCGCAGGCGCGACGGCTCGCGCCCGGGAGCGCCGGCCAGCCGCTGGTCTTGGACCGCTACCGCCTGCACCGGCGACTGGGCGCCGGCGCGTTCGGCACCGTCTGGCTGGCCCACGACGAGCGTCTGCAAAGGGATGTCGCGATCAAGATCGTGCCGCGCGAGCGGATCGTGGGCGGGCGCCTGGAGCGCGAGGCGCGGGCGGCCGCCAAGCTCGCGCACCCCGCGATCGTGACGCTGTTCGAGGCGTCCGTCGACGACCACAGCGCCTATCTGGTGTCCGAGCTCGTCCGCGGCGCGACGCTCGCCGAGCTGCTGGCGGCGGGGTGGCTGTCGGACCGCGATCTCGTGGCGATCGGGATCGCCCTCTGCGACGCGCTCGCGCACGCGCATCTCCACGGCGTCGTGCACCGTGACGTCAAGCCCTCCAACGTACTCGTCCCCGACGCCCCGGCGACCGCCGCGCAAGTCGCCAAGCTGACGGACTTCGGCGTCGCGCACGTGGTCGGGGGCGACTCGCTGACCCACGCCGGGGACGTGCTCGGGACCGCCGCGTACATGGCGCCCGAGCAGGCCGCCGGCCGTGAGGCTGGGCCGCCCGCGGACCTTTACGCGCTCGCGCTCGTCCTGTTCGAGGGCTTGACCGGCGTCAACCCGTGGGGCTCGGCGACGGCGGCGCAGCGGGCCCGTCGGCTCGCCGCGCATCTGCCGCCGCTGCGCCGCGGGCGCCGCGACCTGCCGAGCGAGCTCGGCTGCGCCGTCGACCTCGCCCTGCGCCCCCGGCCGCGAGAACGCGGAACCCTTGCGCAGCTGCGCGTCGCGCTGATCGCCTCGCTGCCG